>JAKLEJ010000183.1 GCA_022711695.1 Verrucomicrobiota bacterium
CAGGGGCGCCTTTGCGGGACGTTTCGCCCGAGTTTCCGCTCGACTACATCCACGAGCCCTTCCATTACGGTCTGCGGCCCGGTCAGGGCATCGTGCTGGTGACCTCGCGCGACTGACGGCCTTGCCGATCCGGAGGCCGACGGCCAACGCCGGCGTCGGCAGGCCAAGGGGGCGCCGCCAATTTGCCCGCGCCACGGACCGGGTCTCATGGTAGAGTGAGTGCAGTAAAATGTTCCGGCTTGGCATCCTGCTCCTGGTGGCCGCCGCGGGAGAGTCTTCCGCCCGAATCGCCGTGGTGGTCGCGGAAGGCGGGTCGGTGATGCGCGGCCACGTGCGGCTTGCGGAATCGGGTCTGGTGGTGGCGAACGCGGCGGAGGCGCTCTGCCGCCAACTGCCGCTCAGCAACTTGGTCTGGGCGGTGTTCGATCCACCTTCCGGCGACGCAGAGCGGGCCGATACCAACGTCTGGCAGCAGGCCGACATCGGGCCGAGCCCGGCGCCGGGCAGCGTCTTGCGGCAGGGCTCGCGCCTGGCCGTGCGCAGCTCCGGCCTGGGGCTCCGCGGCGGCACGGACGCGTTTCATTATGTCCACCAATCCGCGGGTCCCGACGCGGAAATCGTGGCCCAGGTGGTCTCGACCCATCAGACCCATTCCCTGGCGCTGGCGGGGCTGATGATGCGCGAGGATCTCTCACCTTCGGCCCGATATTTCGCCCTGGCGTTGACTCCCGAAGGGCTTGGGTTGACGGCGCGCAGGGAACAGACAGGCGGTCCGGTTCAGTTGCTGACGTTTCCCGCCGGGGGGGCGCCCTGCTGGTTGAAGATCAAGCGCGAACCGGGCGGGTTTGTCGCGTATCACTCCCGGAATGGCGCCCAATGGCGTCTGGTGGGCAGAGCCGCGCTGCCCCTGGCCCCGGTGCTTCAGGCCGGCCTGGCGGTCAGCAGCGGCGTCGGGGGGCGGCTGAATTCGACCACTTTCGATCACGCCCGGGTGGGGGTGGCCCTGGCTAACGAGGCGTTTCCTCCGCGCGCGGAGTTGGTGAGCGGCTCGGTCGTGGTGGGCCGGCCGGTGTCCGAAGAGGGGGGCTCCATTGGTTTTCGCTGGGGCCTGGAGTCGATGTCGGTCCCCGCGCGCAGCATCGCTCGCCTCCAATTCCAGTGGGCGCCACCGGCGTGGCTGGGACAACTGCCTCCGGATCAAAGCGGCGTCTGGCTGGCCAATGGGGACTTTTTGGAGGCCGAGTTTCGCGCGGTGGATTTCTCCCATCTGCGGGTCAGTTCGGTGCTCTACGGGTCCCGGAGCCTCGATCCGACCGGGGATGTATTGATGGTGACGCTTCAACGGGCCAGACCCAAGCCGGCACACTACGAGGTCACAACGGTCCACGGGGCCGTTTGGCGGGCGGAGAGCCTCGCCGCCGGCGACAATGAGCTAATTCTCCAGGAACCGGCCTTAGGCGCGGTGACGGTCCCCATCCACCACTTGGACACCATCCGACGGCTTTAGTCCGAGTGCGGCTTCTCGGGAGCGGCGGGTGCGGAAGCCTGCGCCGGCTTGGGGGCATGCTCGCGCCATTCCTGCAGGAGTCGGAAGCCGACTGCCAGCAGAGTCGGCCCCAGGAACACCCCGATGAACCCAAAGGCCAGCGCCCCTCCGATGACGCCGAAGAAGATCAGAATGAAGGGCATGCTGCTGCCTTGGCTGATCAGCCAGGGCCGTACGAAGTTGTCGATGCTGCTCACCCCCATGCCCCAGATGGCCATGAAGATGCCCCAGCCGACCGAGCCGTGGTTGAAGAGCCAGATCGTGGCCGGAATCCAGATCAGCGGAGGCCCCATGGGAATCACCGACAGGAAGAAGGTGAGGAAGCCCAGCAGCAGGGCGCCGGGCACCCCGGCGATCAGGAAGCCGACGCCCGCCATTGCCGACTGCACAATGGCTGTGCCCAGGATGCCATAGACGACGCCCCGGACGGTGTTGCCGGCGACCTCCAGGAGATGCTGGCCGCGCTCGGCGCCGATGCGCCGGACAGCCGAAGTGAGGTGCTCGGCCGCCGCCGCGCCATCCCGGAAGAGAAAGAACGCGATGAAAATGCTCAAGGCCAGTTCCAGCAAACCGCGGCCCAACGCCAGGCCGCCCTTCAACAACTGGCTGCTCACGGGTTCGATCACTTCCCGGGCCTTTTCGAGCAATTTGGCGCCGTCCCCGGCCAACTCCGTCCATTGTGCCGCAGCCGTTTGGCCTACCAGCGGCAGGCGTTTCAGCCATTCAGGGGCGCCCGGCGGCCCTTCATCGAACCAGCTCTTGGTGGCCGTGGAGAGTTCTTTGACGTTGTCCGCCATGGTCAGCCCGATGATCAGAAACGGGAGGAGGATCACCAGCACCATCCCCAGGGTCATCAGGGCGGCGGCCAGGGTGCGGCGCCCCCCGAGCCACCCCAGCAGTCTCCGGTAGAGCGGCCAGGTCGAGAAGGTCAGCACCACCGCCCACAGGCCCGCCGACAGGAACGGCCGCATCACCAGGACACAGCCGGCCAGAAGGATGACCAGGACGGTCAGCCCGATGCGCGCCTCAAGGCGTTCGTTTGGTGGATTCATGGGTTCGATGTTTTCCGGACAACGCGATATCTCAGGAACAACTCGGCGCCGGACCGGCGCATCGACACTCGCTCCAGGCGTGCGGCCGCGCTCAGGCTCCGGAAGCCTCGGCCGTCCGCCAGGGTGGGCGCGCTCCGTCCGCCCAGGATCAGAGGACAAACCGTCACAAAAACCTCATCGACCAGGCCGGCTCGGAACAGGGCTTCGTTCACCTGTCCTCCGCCTTCGCAAAGCAACCGTTTCACCTTCCAGTTGGCGTGAAGCTTCCGCAGGGCTTTGGGAAAGTCAATCTCCCGGCTTCCAGCCACGACAACCGCGTCGGCCAGCTTCTTGAGTCTGCGCAGCCGTGCTGCCGGGACGCGCCGCGTGGTCAGGATCAAAATGGGCGAGAACCGGTGCCGGAAGACTTCGGCTTTGGGGCTGATGGAGCCCGAGCCGCTCACAATCACCCTCAGCGGGTGCGGCGCCAGGCGGCGGCGGGCCCGCAGACGCTCGTAGCGCGGCCCGCCGTTGCCGAGAACGACCGGGTAGAGGTCCGCCGTGCGGGCCCCGCATAGCACCGCGTCGGCGCGAGCCCGCAATTCATGGAGCAGCGCCGTATCCCGGGGGCTGCCAAAGGGCTGGTATTGCCGGGTGGCGGGGGCCAGTTTGCCATCGGCCGACATCGCCGCATTCAGGAAGACAAAGGGCCGCGCGGCGTTTCTTCGGCCGGCCTGATCGCGGCGGCGGGCGGGTCTCATAGGATGAGCATGGCGTCGCCGTAGCTGAAGAAGCGGTAGCGCCTCCGGACGGCTTCGCCGTAGGCGGCCAACATGGCCTCGCGTCCGCGCTCCTCGCCGGGACTCGCCAGGGCGCTGACCAGCATCAGCAGGGTGGAGCAGGGGAGATGAAAGTTGGTCACCAGCCCGTCCACAAAACCGAACTTGCAGGGCGGGCGGATGAAGATGCGGGTGCGGCCTTCGCCGGGCTCAATGCGGCCCTCGTGCCTGGCGGCCAGGGTTTCCAGAACCCGCACCGACGTGGTGCCCACGGCAATGACGCGGCGGCCTGCCGCGCGGGCGGCGTTCAAGGCGGCAGCGGCCTCCGCGCTCACGTGAAAGCGTTCTTCGTGCATCGTGTGCTCATCAAGGCGTTCGGTTTTCACGGGGGCGAACGTGCCTAACCCCACGTGAAGGGTGACGGGCACGACGGCGACCCCCCGGGCGCCGAGCGCTTCCATAAAGGCCTGGGTGAAGTGAAGCCCGGCCGTGGGCGCGGCGACCGATCCTTCCGGGCGGGCATACACGGTCTGGTAACGTTCACGATCGTCCGGCCGCAGGTTTGGGCTGGGCCGGTTGATGTAGGGAGGCAGCGGGGTTTCCCCCAGCCGCTCCAGGCAGGTGTTGATGAGAGCCGGGCCGGAAAAAAGCAGGCGGCGATGCCCCTTGGCGTTGAGGCCGATCACACGCGCGACAGGCGGCGCCGGCGCGGGCGTGGCGTCGGGATTTGGCGCTTTGAGGCGGATTTCCGTGCCGAGCCGGGCCCGCTTGCCGGGGCGCATCAGCGCCCACCAATCGTTGGGGCCGTTTTCTTCCAGAAGCAGAATCTCGAACTCGCCGCCGCTGCGGGCGTTCACTCCCCGCAGGCGCGCGGGGATGACCTTCGAGTTGTTCACCACCAGCACATCTCCCGCCCGCAGATAGTCCGCCAGGTCGGGAAAAAGCCGATGTTCGAGCGGCGAACCGTCGCGGTGAAAGACCAGGAGGCGCGAAGCCTCGCGTCGGGCTGCCGGCTCCTGCGCGATCAGTTCCTCGGGCAGGTCGTAATGGAAATCCGCTGTTCGCACCGCCGCTGATTTACCCTTTTGCAGCCCATAAACCAAGGGAAACTGCGTGATACCCCCGTGCCCCAAATCCTCGCCTCGGCGCTTCCGCTTGGACAACCGGTTTGGCGACGGGCTGCTGCCTGAGGCTCCCCTGCGGGCGCCCGCGGCTTCGAAAACGTGAAGACTTCACCGCGCCGTTCGTGGGCCGCATCGGCCTCGGCTGGGCACTGTGGCGGAACGACACTGCCGTCTTCGCCGGCGACGAGGCGGCGCCATTCATCCCAATGATCTATCGCGGCGGCCCCACGAGCTATGGCCGGGGCAGACCCAGCGCCACCTGCGCGCGCGCGAATGCGCTTTACGAGTTGTGCCCGCGCAGGAGCCGATGCTGATTCAGTGATGCGGAATGAGCGGGCGCGTTTGGTCACCTGGGCAGCGCGCCAACAGCTTCGGTTTCTCCTGGCAGCGCACGGGCAGGGCTGTCCGAAGCCAATCGGTAATCACGGCGGGTCGCGTCCACAAACTTGGGATCGGCGAGGACGGAGCGCCGATCGAAACTGCGCGCGCGGGCGAACGCGGCGAATTCGTTCGTGCCGACTTTCTGCTTGCCCCAGAGCCACACGGGGCCGTTGGTTTGGAACCAGCAGTTGCCATCCATCGCCAGCGCCGCCGTCCAATCCCGCCCCTGCAACCACAGCAGACTTTCCGTGGCTTGACAGAAGATGTTGCCGCGGATCACGACGTTCGTGGTGACGGCGGAGTTGTCGTAGAACATGAGGTGCCGCCCGTTGGGATCGGGGCGCTGGCCGTGGCCCCAGCCCAACCCGGCGTCCACGCAGGTGTTCTGCTCGAACACGATGTTCGATGTCCGACTGGCAGGACCGCGGTTCCAGTATTCGAAGGAGTATTCGCTGTTCCAAATCACGTTGCGCCGGTAGGCGATGTTCTCCTGCGCGTTGGCGCCGTCGCCCTGGTTGGTCAGCGCCGCGTCGTAGATTTCCCAAATGCGGCAATCCTCCACGAGGCAGTCGCGCGCACTCGACCAGAACTCGATGCCGTTGCCGAAGCGCACCGGTTTGCCGTCGGGCCGCGTGAACTGATGCCCGCCGCCGATGAACGAGAGGTTGAGACCGCGCGCGGTGATGTGACGCGTGCTGCCGCCGCCAATGCCGTGGGCCGCGCCGTAGCGCAAATCGAGGTTCTCGTAGGTCACGTAGCCGCGACCGCCCTGATTGATGATGTGCCGGTTCAGCGCCAGTTCGATGCTCCGGTGGCGCGTGGCGGGATTGCCTTCGGAGCGGAGCGTCACCTGCCAGGAGCGTGCGTCGTAGAAGTAGTCGCCGTCTTGGCGCAAGTCGGCCCCGCTCCATTTCTTCACGCCGCAGGTCTTGCCGCCGTCGAAGATGATGTTGCCCACGTCCACCGAGAGCGGGATGGCTTGGTTGCTACGCACCTTCAGCAGTTGCCCGGGGCGCAGCAGCAACGTGCCGTTTGCCGGCAGCGCGCCGCCGAGGAACACGGTGAGCCGGGCATCCGCGGCGCTCTGGCCCGCCTGGAATCGAATCAAGTAGTCGGCCCAGTTCGTGCCGATCACGGGAAGGTCGCTCTCCGTCTTGGCGTAACCCGTCCACGGCGGACCGGCTTTCATCAAGGAAACGGACGCGGGCGCGAACGGGCGCGTGGCTTGGGCGCGGAAGGTGAACAGGTAATACTCGGCCTCTTGCACGGCCAGCCCCGGCACGGTCAACTGCAAATGATTGGCGCGGGCGCCTGGGTTGCGGCAGGTCAATTGAAGTTCGGTCGCGCCATCCTGCTTCTCGCTCTTGAAACCACAAGAGGCTCCGTCCTCCTGGTGCAAGGACCAAGCGGCCTTTTGAAGATCGGCTTGAACGCCGTTGGTCTCGAAGCGCAACGGGACCGTGGCCCAGATGTTCTCGCCGACACGTTCCCAATCCTCGGCCCGATCAGCGGCGACGGATCCGAACAGGACAGGCTTTGGCCCCTCACCAAATGCGCCGTAGGTGATGACGCCGCTGGCATCGCCACTTTGCGGAACCAGTTGCCCACGCCACGTCTGTCCGCGTCGGAAGAGGACGCGATCGCCGGGGGCGAGCGGGGCGTGATTGACCTTGGTGAGCGAACGCCAGGCCGTCGCCGGCTTGAGTCCGTCTTGGGCATCCTCGCCGCTTGTTCCGTCCACGTAGAACGTACGGGCTGCCGCTGCGGATTGGGCGTTCGCTTTGGGCGGCTGGACCATCAGATGTTCAATCGCCGCCGCGAGTGTTCTCGGGTCGCCTTTGATCTTCACGTAACTGTGGCGGGCGTCGGCGTCGGCTTCCCATCGCGTGTTGCCACGGTCATCCACGCGCACGCGACCACCGCGCACGACTTCCCAGAACTCTGGTTCCGCGCCACGCACGGCGGACGCGCCGATGCGGTCCTTGCGATTGACGACGGTCGCGAGCAATTCGCACTCGCCGCGATCCGCCAGGACGTGCAGCAGCGCCAGCGCCCCGGCGTCGTCGCAGTCGCCCGACATGTCCGTGTCGAGGATCAGCCGCACGGGCTCAGCCGAGAGCGGGCTGACTAATGCGAGCAAGAGCGCGAGAACAAATTTCATGAACATCCAAGGAGT
>JAKLEJ010000184.1 GCA_022711695.1 Verrucomicrobiota bacterium
CGGCGTGGCCCGGGGCCTCAGCGGGATCGGATAGACGGCTGAGACGCCGGGGCGGCGGTAGAGGAGTTCGAGGTTGCCAAATCGGTCGAAATAGTAGAGGCCGGTCTCCGTTTCCTGGCGTTGCCCGGTGTAACCGCCGGAGAGCGGTTCGTGGCTGAAGGCCACAAGGAAATAGTCCTCCGAGAGCGGCCAGGGGCTGTAGTAATAGCTCTTGGGCCAGCCGTCCGCCTCGGGAAAACAGACCTCGGGCGTGAGCCACTCCAGCGCCTCGAAACGGTCCGAGCCCGTCTTCGAGTCCAGACCGGCGCGCGCGGGATCCAGCAGCACCAGCGTGCCGCCGACGTTGGCGTGATGGCCGCCGGCGACAAAGAGAATTCGGCCGGAACCCGGGATGGCCTTCGCCTGGTAGCACGCCCAGGGCCGCGTGGTGTAATTGCCAAAGAGGCTGGCCGGCGTGGTCCCGTCGGGGTTGCACGTCCACAAACCGTGGAACTTGGCGGCGTTGCGGTCCACGTAATCCCAGCGGGTGTACACCAGGCGGCCGTCGTTCAGAACCGAGGGATGCCACTCGTGCGTTTCGTGAAACGAGAGCGTCCGGATGTTCCCGCCGTCCGCGTCCAGGCGATGCAGCGTGTAGGCGTGCTCCGGACTGCCCCCGCCGCAGCGCAACTTGCAGCCGCGGCGCGTGGACTGAAACGCCAGCCCGCCATCCGGAAGCGGACACGGGTCGAAGTCGTCGTGCGGTCCGTCGGTGATCTGCCGAAGGCGCGAGCCATCGGCGTTCATGGCCCAGAGGTGAAACGTGTTGTACTTCACTCCGGGTTGGCCGGGTTCCCTGGCATAGCCCGGTCGCGCGTAGGGGTCTTTGCCTGCGGGATCGGCGAACGCAAAGTAGATCGTCCGGGCGTCGAAGGACAACGCCAGCGTCACGAAATGGCCCCGCCACTCGGGCCCGGGAATGACCGGCCGGGCTTGCAGCGTCCGGCCCGGCCGCTCCAGCACGTGGATTCCGCCGCCCGGAACCGGCGTGGGCGCGTCGGGGTTGCGGGCGCCGTTGTCCGGGTTGTTGCCGTGGGCGTAGTACCAGCCGAGGTACTCGTACAACATGTAGCCCACGGCCCGGCGGCGTTCCATGAAGAGCAGCGGCTGCGAAGTCACCAGCGGGTTCTTCAGCGCGATCTCCCGCCCAAGGCTCCGGATTTGCCGGTAGAGGTCGAGGCGAGCCGGTTCGTCGAGGTTGGCGCTGTTCTCCGCGCGGGCGCCCAGGCGCTCGAGTTCGCTCCGCTCGGCTGCCAGGCTCCCGAACGCCGTCTGGCTGGCCAGGTTCCGCAGCAGCGTCGCGGCCCGACTCACCGCCGCGCGGATCGCTTCGGGTGACTGCGGGGAACGGCCCACCCGCCGCTCCTGCAGGTCCCAATCGGCCAGCACGGCGGCGCGCAATTCCGCGGCGCCGGCGGTGGGATCGGTCGGCGCGCCCTCGCCGGCCGTCACGCGGAGAGAACCAAGCGCCAGCAGGCCTGCGAGCGTGCCAGTCGCAATGAGCTCTTTCATTCTAATGACAGGCGTTTGTTTTTCTAGGCGTGGCTGGAGTGTGCCCGGACAAAAGGGCCTGTTCAAGGCGAATCGAAGAGCATCTGCGCGGCCAGAATAGGGCGATATCAGAGAGGGGTGTCCAAAGCAGTAAGGCAAAAACCGGGGTTCCACCGGTGAGCGCTGCGATGACGACGCCGGCCCGAAGGACAGTGAAACGCCCGCCGGGCCGCTCAGTGGAGGGCGATGCTCCGTCAGCGCCGGTTCAGTTCGTCGGGAAAACCGTTGGGGGCGTCCGCAACCAGTTATTGGGCCGGTCCGGGTTGCGCTCAGCCCGTCTGGAGGGCGCAGTTCGTGCCAGAAACGCCAGCCAATGGCGAACCGTTCTTCAGCAGAGAGCCTGTTCCGGCGCGACCGATACTCCGGGTTGATGGCCGCCGCTACGAACCGGCGGCTAGCGCGTCGGTTTCCTGGAGGGCGCGTTCGTAAACCTGGACGTATTCGAGGCAGGTGCGCTCCCAGGAGAAGTCGGCCTGCATGCCGTTGCGGCGGTAGTGGCGCAGAAGGTCGGGATGCTGGTAGAGAACCAACGCCTTGTGAATGGCCTTGGTGAGGGCGGCCGCCGAGTATTCCTTGAACTTGATGCCGTCGGCGGCGCCGATGTCTTCGATGATGTCCGTGACAGAGTCGTCCAGCCCGCCGACGGCGCGAACGATGGGGACGGTCCCGTAGCGCAGGCTGTACATCTGGTTCAGGCCGCAGGGCTCGAAGCGCGAGGGCATGAGAAAGAAGTCCGCCCCGGCCTCGATGCGATGGGACAGGCCCTGGTCGTAACCGATGCGGATGGCGGTCTTGTCCGGGAACGCGGCGGCCAGCTCCTGGAACTTCTCGACGAATCGGGCCTCCCCCGAGCCGAGCAGGACAAATTGCATGGGCTTGGCGAGCATCTGGCCGAGGGCTTCCAGCTCGATGTCCACGCCCTTCTGCTCGGAGAGGCGCGAGACCACCCCGAAAAGCGGCACGCCGGCGGCCTGGGGAAGCCCCATTTCCTTTTGCAGGGCGCGTTTTTGGAAGGCCTTGCCGTTCATCCAGCGGGCGTCGTAGCCGTACTTGAGGTGCGGGTTGCCGCGGGTCTTCCACTCGCCGTAATCCACGCCGTTAAGCACGCCGGAGAGCACGGCCTGCCGTTTGCGCAACACGCCGTCCAGGCCGCACCCGAACTCGGGGGTGGCGATTTCCCGGGCGTAGCGCGGGCTGACGGTGGTGAGGCGGTCCGCGAACATGAGCCCGGCTTTGAGGCAACTGAGGAGGTTGTGGAACTCGAGTCCTTCGGCGTGGTAGTAGATCGGGGGCAGATTCGTCAGGGCATACTCGTGATAGGGAAAGAGGCCCTGAAAGGCCAGGTTATGCACGGTGAAGAGGGTCTTGGGGGCGGGCCGCCAACCCTCGAAACCCTTCTGATGGGCGACCAGGAGCGGGACCAGGCCGGTCTGCCAGTCGTGGAGGTGCAGCAGCTCGGGCTGCCAGGGCAGGGTGCGGGCCAGGTGCGCGACGCATTTCGAGAAATAGATGAAGCGGGCGGCGTTGTCGGCGTAGTCGCGCCCGTGCTCGCTGTAAAGGCCCGGCCGGTCGTAGAAGTGGGGCTGGTCGATGAAATAAACGGTGAGGTTCGGGGCAGGCTCGAGGGTGAGGACGTCGGCCTGAACCCGGCCCCAGGTCAGGGGGAGGTCGATCTTCTGTTCCAGCCGTCCCCAGCGGTCGAAGCGCTCGCGGATGCCCCGGTAGAGCGGCGTGACGACGCCGACCCGGTGGCCGTGGCCGGCCAGGGCCTTGGCCAAGCCATCCACCATGTCGGCCAGGCCGCCGGTCTTCGAGTAGGGAAAGAGCTCGCTGGTGGCGTGGAGGATTCTCACGGGGTGATCCGGTCGGCCTTCAGGTAGGGCTGCAAGGGGGGTGGGATGAGCACGCTGCCATCGGCCTGCTGGCAGGTCTCGATGAGCGCCACGAACAGCCGCGCCAGGGCCGTCCCGCTGCCGTTGAGGATGTGAGGGAAGCGGTTCTCGCCGGTCGCGGTCTTGTAACGCAGGTTCATGCGGCGGGCCTGAAAGTCCTCGCAATTCGAGCAGCTCGACACCTCGAGGTACTGGCCCTGGCCGGGGGCCCAGACCTCGATGTCGTAGGTCTTGGCGCTGGCGAAGCCCATGTCGCCGGTGCACAAGAGGATCACCCGGTAGTGCAGGCCCAGCGTCTGTAGGGCCTTTTCCGCGTTGCCGACCATCAGCTCCAGCTCGTCGTAACCCTGCTCGGGCTTGACGATCTTGATGAGCTCGACCTTGTCGAACTGGTGCACCCGGATCATGCCGCGGGTGCCCACGCCCGCGGCGCCCGCTTCGGCGCGGAAACAGGGGCTGTAGGCCACGTAACGGATCGGAAGCTGGCTTTCTTTGAGGATCTCCTCGCGGTGAATGTTGGCCACCGGGGCCTCGGCGGTGGGCAGGAGGTAAAGCTTGCCCATGGTCCCCGCGTCCAGCCCCTCCTGCGCCGCATAGGCCTGGTCCTCGAACTTCGGGAACTGCCCCACCCCGGTCATGCAGTGGCGGCCGACGATGTAAGGCGGCGAGACCTCGGTGAAGCCGTGCCCGGTCACGTGCAAATCGAGCAGGAACTGGATCAAGGCCCGCTCCAGCCGCGCGCCCCAATTCGTGTAAAGCAGGAAGCCGCTGCCGGAGAGCTTCGCGCCGCGGTCGAAATCCACCAGGCGCAGGGAAGCGCACAAGTCGGTGTGCGCCTTGGGCTGGAACGGGAACGCCGGTTTGGCGCCCCAGGTCCGAATCTCGGGGTTGTCGTCGGAGGACCGGCCTTGGGGCACGGAGGCGTGAGGCAGGTTGGGCAGCCGGAGCAGCAGCTTCTCCAGGGCCTCCTCGGTCTCGGTCACCTTGCGGTCCAGCTCGCCAATGCGCTCGCCAATGTTGCGGGTCTCGGCCTTCTTCGCCTCGGCCTCGTCCTTCTTCTTCTGGCCCATGAGCGCGCCGATCTCCTTGGACACGCGGTTGCGCAGGGCCTTGAGGTTCTCCACCTCCGTCAGGGTCTGTCGGCGCGCCTCATCCAGCGCCAGGATCGCGTCGATCTGTTGTTCGTCTCCCGCCCCACGCAGGGCCAGGCGCTGACGCACCGCCGCCGCCTGGTCGCGGATCATTTTGATGTCGAGCATCGGCGGATTATAGGGGCGAGCGGCCGGCGGGCAAGCCTTGGCGCGCCCTGAACCTCCGCCGCGCGTCTCCGGGCCCGGGGAGGCTGGCCATGGGCGAACGCCCGGCCAGCCGGGGCGCATGGGGGACGGGAACTCGAAGCGCCGTTTGCGCGCTTGTCGCGCCGCGAAAGATGCGGTAAGGTAGAGCAGTGAACCAGAGACAACGAGTCGAATGGTGGAGGTTGTCGTTCAGCAGAACCGTCAAGGCAAAGGAGCTTTCATGAGTGCAGGATCAGACTTGGGCCGGTGTCTGGCTTACATCGGCTGCCATCTCACGCCGGCCGCGCAGCATGGAGACCGCCAGGCGCAGGCGCACGCGCGGCCGTCCATCACCCTCTCGCGCCAGACCGGCTCGGGAGCCATGGAGATTGCCCGGCGCCTGGCCGAGTTTCTGCACACGGAGGCCCCGGGCCCGTGCGGCTGGGCGGTGTTCGACAAGAACCTGGTGGCCAAGATGCTCGAGGAGCACGACCTGCCCCAGCAGATCGCCCAATTCCTGCCCGAGGACCACATCTCGCGCATTCGCGACACGGTCGAAGAGCTGCTGGGCCTGCATCCGCCCTCCGAGACTCTGATTCGGCAGATCAGCGAGACGGTGGTGCACCTGGCCGGGTTGGGCCACGTGATTCTGGTGGGGCGCGCCACCAACGTGATCACCCAGGGCATGGCCAACGTGTTCCACGTCCGCATCGTCGCCCCCGTCGAGAAGCGCGTGAACCAGGTGATGACGGTGTCGCGCCAGAGCCGCGAGGCGGCCCTGGAATTCATCAGGAAGGAGGATGCCGCCCGCCGCCGCTACCTCAAGGACTACTTTCGCTGCGATCCCGATGACGCGCTGGGCTACGACCTGGTGCTGAACACGGGTCGTTTCGAGGCCCAGGCGGCAGCCCACCTGATTGGCGAAGCCTTCCTGGCCTGGTCTCGCCGGGCCCCGGGCAAATGAAAACGGGGCCGGCGTGAGCCGGCCCCGGTGCGTTTTCAGTTCTGTCCCGAAGAGCGGATCAATAGTCCATTTCCCCGCCCATGCCGCCGTGGCCCGGGCCTCCGGCGGGCTTCTTCTCCTTCTCGGGAATCTCGGTGATGAGACACTCGGTGGTCAGGAGCAGACCGGCGATGGAAGCGGCGTTCTGGAGGGCGGTGCGGGTGACCTTCTTGGGATCGACCACCCCGGCCTTGACCAGGTCTTCATAGACGTTGGTGGCCACGTTGTAGCCGTCGTTGCCCTTGCGCTTCTTGACTTCCTCGACCACGACGGAGCCTTCGATGCCGGCGTTGTCGGCCAGGGCCCAGCTCGGGTAGGTGATGGCGCGCTTGACGATCTCCACGCCGATGCGCTCGTCGTCGTTGGCGGGCTTGGCAGTCTCGATGGCCGCCAGGCAGCGAATGAGGGCCACGCCGCCGCCCGGGACGATGCCTTCCTCGACGGCCGCCCGAGTGGCGTGCAGGGCGTCCTCGACGCGGGCCTTCTTCTCCTTCATCTCGGTTTCGGTGGCAGCGCCGACATTGATGACGGCCACGCCGCCGGCGAGCTTGGCGAGGCGCTCCTGGAGCTTCTCGCGGTCGTAGTCGGAGGTGGTCTCCTCGATGGCGCGGCGAATCTGGTTCACGCGCCCCTGGATGTCCGAGCTCTTGCCGTAGCCTTCGACGATGGTGGTGTTTTCCTTGTCGATGACAATGCTCTTGGCCTTGCCCAGGTCACTGATCTCGACGGTCTCGAGCTTGACGCCGAGATCCTCGCTGATGAACTTGCCGCCGGTGAGGATGGCGATGTCCTCGCACATGGCCTTGCGGCGGTCGCCGAAGCCCGGGGCCTTGACGGCGCAGACATTGAGGGTGCCGCGCAGTTTGTTGACCACCAGGGTGGCCAGGGCTTCGCCTTCGACTTCCTCGGCGATGATCAGGAGGGGCTTGCCCACCTTGGCGACCTTCTCGAGCAGCGGCAGCATGTCCTTGAGGCTGCTGATCTTCTTCTCGAAGATGAGGACGTAGGCGTCCTCCATCTTGCACTCCATGGTCTCGGCGCTGGTCACGAAGTAGGGCGAGAGGTAGCCCTTGTCGAACTGCATGCCTTCGACGACTTCCAGGGTGGTCTCGATGGACTTGGCTTCCTCGACGGTGATGGTGCCGTCCTTGCCGACCTTGTCCATGGCGTCGGCGATGATCTCGCCGATGGTGGTGTCCCAGTTGGCGGAGACGGTGGCCACCTGCTTGATCTCTTCCTTGTCCTTGACCTTCTTGGCGATCTTGT
>JAKLEJ010000185.1 GCA_022711695.1 Verrucomicrobiota bacterium
CGAGCCGAAGCTTGCCCTTGGGCTTTTCCGGGCCGTGACAATCCAGGCAGCCTTTCTGCAGGATCGGTTGGATGTGCTCCGAGAACAACACCCCCTGCCTTCCGGACGGTGGCGGGAGCTTGCTGGAATCCAGCTTGCCGGCGGAGGCCGCAGAAGCGGTCAGCGAACCGAGGGCGAGCGCCGCAGCCAGCGCCCACGAGGCTTTCATCTGAGCTTTCATGATAAGGTCTTGGCCGCAGCCCCGCGGACGCGAGCGCGTTCGCAGGGCTGCCGCAACCGGGTTCAGCGGACCTTGGCGACCTTTTCCCAACGGCTCGTTCTAGCCGACTTCAGGACGGCGTCGCACACGTACTGGGTCTCGAGCGCGTCGCGGAAGGTGGGTCCTGTGGGCTTGCCGCTCGCCGCGCCCTGGAGGAAATCGTAGAGCTGGTGCACAAAGCTGTGCTCGTAGCCGATGGTCAGCCCGGGCACCCACCAGTTCTTCATGTAAGGGTGATCGCCGTCGGTGACGTGGATCGAGCGCCAGCCGCGCAAAGCTCCCGGGTCCCGGTGCTCGAAATACTGCAGCCGGTGCGAATCGTGCAGGTCCCAGGCGATCGAGGCGTGCTCGCCGTTGATCTCGAAGGTGTAGAGAGCCTTGTGGCCGCGGGCGTAGCGGGTGGATTCGAACGTGGCCAGCGAGCCGTTCGAGAATCGCGCCAGGAACGCGCAGGCGTCATCGATCCCCACCTTCTCGACCTTTCCGGTCAGGGTGTGCTTGCGCTCCTTGATGAAGGTTTCGGTCATCGCGTTGACCTTGTCCATGCTGCCGTTGAGCCAGAGGGCGGTGTCGATGCAGTGGGCCAGAAGATCGCCCGTCACTCCCGAGCCGGCCACCTTCACGTCCAGCCGCCACAGCGCGTCGCCCCCCTGGGGCAGGTCGCGCGAGATCGTCCAGTCCTGAAGGAACTTGGCCCGGTAATGGAAGATGCGCCCGAGGCGGCCTTCCTCGATGAGTTTCTTGGCCAGGGTGACCGCGGGCATCCGCCGGTAGTTGTAAGAGACCAGGTTGGGCACACCGGCCTTTTCCACCGCCTTGACCATCTTGAGGCCCTCGGGGCCGTTCATGGCCAGGGGCTTTTCGCAGATGATCATCTTGCCCGCCTTGGCCAAAGCGATGGCCGCCTCGGCGTGCATGTTGTTCGGCAGGCAGATGTCCACGATGTCGATGTCCTCGCGGTCCAGCAGCCGGCGCCAGTCCGTTTCCACGGACTCGAAGCCCCAGCGGGCGGCATGGGCACGGGCCTTTTCCTCGTTGAAGTCGCAGATCGTCTTGCGGACGATTTCGTACGGGACATCGAAAAAGTTGCCGATCTTGCAGTAGGCGTTGGAATGGGTGCGGCCCATAAAGCCGCAGCCAACGATGGCGACGTTCAGTTTCTTCATCTTCAGCGGTATATCGGGATTCAATCCATGGCAGCCGGCGCCCTTGCGGGGCGAGTTAGCAGCCGCGCCGGGGCCGCCCGTTGCAGGAGCAGCCCCGGCTTTAACTCTGCGCTTTGTCTCGACAGGAAGCGCCAACTAGCGCTTCTTGGCCGGTTTCTTGGCGGCCTTCTTCGCAGGTTTCTTCGCGGCTTTCTTAGCTTTTGCCATAGTGTTTTTGTTGGTTTTTTTGTTGGGTTTTCCCAGGGCCTTCCTGGCTGCGGGCTTGCGCGCCGTCCTGGCGCCGGGCCGCCCGGCGGGCTTGCGCCCCGCCGTTCCGCCCTTCGCCTTTCGCCGCGTCCCGCCCGACGCCGCCCGGACCGCCTTGGAAAATACTTCGGCCACCGTGCCTTCGCGCGCCGACGCGCTGGAGGTCTCGCGCCAGCCATGAGCGTCGCGCACGGCGATCATCGCAGCCAGGATGTCGTTCCAGGTCTGCTGCTGCATCATCACCGAGTTCGGGAACATGCAGCCGTCCCAGCAAATCGTCCGGAAAGCCCGGGTGGCCTTCCCGGCATCGTCGCGCATCCAGAACCCGGCGTGCCGGGGGATGTCGAGCTTCCCGTTGGGGTCTTTGGCCATGCAGTGCTTGCCGGTCTTGTCGTGCGATCCGCTGCCCTTCACGGTCGCGTCATTCTGAGCGATGTGGAAGTCAATCGTCCAAGGCCGCAGCGCCGAGGTCAGCTTGCGGTAGGCCGCGTCGAACGCCGCCGGGTCCGACCAATCCCACCCGGCCGGAAGCAGGGCGTCCTCGGGCTTGTTGTAGCCCAGCAGGTAGAGGAGCGTGTGAGCCATGTCCGCCTGGAAGCCCAGCGTGCCCGGCCGCCCCACCGCCTCCAGCAGCTTGATCGCCTCCCGCCAACTGTGCAGGCCGCCCCAGCAGATCTCGCCCTCGGCCGCCAAACGCTCGCCAAAATCCTCGGCCACATCGCAGGCCTCGCGCAGCGTTTGTGCGATCAGCCGGGTGCTGCCCTCCGGGTCCTTGTCCCAGTCGGTCACGCTGCAGGCGGTATCCACGCGCACGATGCCGTAAGGGCGGGCTCCGATCTCGCGCAGGCGCGCGGCGATGCGGCAGCCCTTGCGCACCTGCTGGACAAAATTGCGGCGCTCCTCGGCCCTGCCCATGGCCGATCCGCCGCCGGTGGGCGGCCAGATCGGCGCCACCACCGAGCCCACCGTCAGGCCCCGCGACTGGATTTTGTCGGCCACGCGCCGCAGCTCGTCGTCCCCAATGTCGATGTTGATGTGAGGCTCGAACAGAAAAATGTCCACGCCGTCGAACTTGACCCCGTCCACCTCGGCGCGGGCCGTCAAATCCAGCATCGTGTCGAGGTCAATGCAGGGTTCGGCGCCGGGGCTGCCCTTGCCCACGAGCCCGGGCCACATGGCGTTGTGCAGCTTGGGGAATCGATTCGAATGTGAACTCATGCAGGTTCCTTGTGGCAGGTGCCGCCGTCGGTGTCTGTGGCGATGCCGTTTTCCATTTTCCTTCCGCAATTCTTGCGAACACCGTAGCAAGCGCGGCCAATCAATCAATGACAAAATGCCGTTCGCCGCAAAAAAAAGCGACGCCCACTCCGCGCGCCGCAGCGACTCAGAGCTGTTTACAGAGGCCGCGCCTTGTGGAATCATGAGCCCATGAAGATCGAAGCGCTCCATGTGGGCATGAAAGTCCGTCATCCCAATTACGGCCCCGGCACGGTGAAGGCCGTCGCGGAACGCACCGCCGACATCCGCTTCCAGGACGGCCTGCGCACGCTGGCGCCCGACACCGCCGGCATCGAGCCGGACGAAGCCTCGGCGCAGTTGTCGGGCCTGACGCTGCCGCTGGAACAATTGATCGACCGGACCGCGCGAACGGTCCTGGAAAAGCTGGGCGCGGAGAAGCCCGGCGCGACAGTCGAGCAGCTCGCCGCCCGCTGGCACGACGGCGTGATGGCGTTGCGGCCCGCGGACCCGTCGCTTCAGAGCAAGGAGGTCCCGCTGGAGGTGTTCTTCCACAAGATCGTGATGATGCGCAATTGCCTGCGCGTCCTCGAGCAGAAGATCAACGGCCACGAGAAGCTGAGCGAGGCCGACAAGGTCGAGATGCAGCAGTACCTCACCCGCTGCTACGGCTCGATGACCACGTTCAACCTGCTGTTCAAGAGCAAGAGCGACCAATTCGGCGGCGCGCCCGAGGATTGAGCCGCCGGCCGGGCCCGCCGCGGCCCTCCGTAATCCCTTCCTTATGATCCACGACACCATCGAGCAGCTTAAAGCCACCCTCCAGCGCTCCGCGGCGCTCAAGGAGGAAAACAAGACCGAACTGCTTCAGTTGCTGGAGCGCCTCAACCAGGAGGTGGCGGAGCTGGCCAAGACGGACGCGGAACAAGCCCGGAGCATCGCGGGGTTCGCAGCCGTGTCCGCACACGAGGCCACGCGCGCCGAGGCCGACCCCCGGCTGCGCGAGCTTTCCCTCCAGGGGCTCTCCCAATCGGTCGCCCGCTTCGAGGAAACGCATCCGCGCCTGGTGCAGGCGGTCAATTCGGTTTGCAACGCCCTCTCCAACCTGGGCATCTGAGGCGCCGCGCGGGGCCTACGCCGGGCCGCCGGGGGACGCCCCGCCCAGCCCGAGATGTTTCAGGATGGCGAGGGTCGAGCGCGCCTTGTTCAGAGTGTAGAAATGGAAACCGGGCGCGCCGCTCCGCCGCAGTTCCTCGCACTGGCGCGCGGCGTAATCGATGCCAAACTGCTTGACGGCCTGGTCGTCCTCCCCCAGCTCGTCGAGCTTCTGCCGGAAAGCCGCCGGCAGGCGCGCGCCGCACAGCTCGGTGAACTTCTTCACTTGCCGGCCTGACAGGATCGGCAGAATCCCGGGCACGATCGGAACGCTCACCCCGAGCCGGCGGGTCAGGTGATCCCGGAACTCGAGGAAATCCGCGTTGTCGAAGAAGAGCTGGGTGAGCACGAAATCGGCGCCGCAGTCGATCTTCTCCTTGAGCCGCTGCCAGTCGGCATGTTTTCCCTCGCGGCAGGCCACGTGGCCCTCGGGAAAGCCGGCCACGCCGATGCTGAACCCGCCCGTTTCGCGGATCAGGCTCACCAACTGGTGGGCGTAGGCGAACCCGCCCTCGGCCGGCTTGAACTCGCCGCTGCCCTCGGGCGGATCCCCGCGCAGGGCCAGGAGGTTCCGGATGTTCAGGCCGCGCGCCTGCTCGACGATTTCGCGCACCTGCTCGCGCGTCGCCCCCACGCAGGTCAGGTGCGCCATGCCGGTCACCCCGCGCTCACGCTGGATTCGATCCACGATCGAGAGCGTCTTGTCGCGCGTGCTGCCGCCGGCGCCGTAGGTCACCGAGCAATAGTCCGGCCGGGCCGCGAAGAGCGCCGGGATCGTCCGCTCGGCCAGCGCCCGGTCGCCCTCGGGCGTTTTGGGGGTAAAGAACTCGAACGAAACCGCCAGCCGCCCCGCCGTGCGGCACTCCCGGTAGATGTCTCGAATCAAACGCATTGGCGGTCAATATTGGCCGCCAGTCCCGAAAGTGCAAGCGGGAGTCCTGAAGATGCGGCTCTTCGCATTCGGCATTGCGCCAAGGGACAATCCGCTGAATCATCGCCTCCCCGGCGCCCGGCGGCCCGCAAAAGATGGCGAAGCAAACGACAACGATCGCGGACGGCATCGACCGGCGCTGGCCCCGGCGGATTCAGCGGGCGCTCCCGGTCCTCGCCGGGCTGGCGCTCATCGGGGCGGCGTTCGCGCTCAATGCCCTGTTGGGCGGCAGCAGCGCGCTCCGCGCGCCCGGCGCGGCCCTGGTGCTGGCTGGGTGCGTTCTGGCCGGGCTGGGTCTCACGGCGCGCGCCGCGCCGCGCCGCGCCGCGCTCGCCCGCATTTCATTGCCGCTCCTTTCGATGGTCCTGGCGCTGGGCCTGTCCGAGATGGCCTGCGGCTGGATCGGCTTCGACTTCGCCCCCCCCGATCCCCGCATTCCCATCTTCAATCGGCCGCCCGACGTGCACCTGGGCGGAGGAATCCTGCGCCGCCCCGGCCCGGCCGTTTGGCGGGGAAGACCGCTTTGCTCGTTGATCGAAGCTTGCTGGGGCAATCGAAACGCCTATCCCGACGAGCGCGCCATCGAGGTCCGCTACGACCGGCACGGTTTCCGAAACCCGGCGGACCTCCAGGACTGGGACGTGGTCGTCGCGGGCGATTCGTTCGTGGAGTCGGGCCACCTGCCCTTCGAGGAGATCTTCACCACCCTCGCGGCGCAACGGCTGGGCATTCGCATCAAGAACCTGGGCGTGTCGGGAACCGGCCCTGTGTTCCAGACGGCCTACCTCACACATTTCGGCAAAGCCCCTTCCACCAAACACGCCGTGCTTTGTTTCTTCGACGGCAATGACGTGTCCGACCTGATCCGCGAGGTCCAGGAAACCAACTTCATCGCGCGCGCCGGCCACCGCCTGGGCCGCGAAAAGCAGACCTCGTTACTGATGGCGCTGCACGAGCGCTGGCAGCGGCTGACCGAGCCGTGCCCGAGCCATGCGCCCCGGAGGCTCGCCCCCAACGCGGTTCTCACGGCTGGCGGCCGCGACTATCCTGCGGCCATCTGGCCCATCGCCCCGCCGTGCTGGGAGGACCTGGCGGCCGAGCACCGCGCGCTGGTGTCCGCCGCCCTGGGCCGGTGGGGCGACACCGTCAAGGCGCTGGGGATGCAGCCCTGGGTGCTGTGCATTCCGGACAGCCGCCGGGTCTTCCATGGCCGCCTGCGCCACACGGACCCCGACAGCCCGATGGCCCGCTGGCAGCCGGGACTGTTCGGCCCGCCCCTGGCGGCCCTGTGCGCGGACCTCCACATCGGGTTCATCGACGCCTTTCCGGCGTTGCGAGGCGAGATGGACGCCGGGCGCATCCCCTACAACTTCTTTGGAGACGTGCACCTCAACGCCCACGGCTCGCGCATCGTGGCCGGGGTGCTGGCGGAAGCGTTAAGCACGGAAACGCGCCTGAATTCGCGCGGAGCCTCCCCTGTCCGGGCAACCTCGAATCTCTTCTAACCCACCTGGAACAGCCCCATCGCCGCCAGATCGCCGGCGTATGTCGTGTCGAAGCGGCCGCCTGACTCCGCTGCCAGGGCCTGATTCGCTGCTTCTCAAGCGCAATGGTGTAGCCCCATTCCAGCCGTTCTTTGTGCGCCCGAATCGCTCGCGCGCACACTGCTTTTGGAGGTTGCATGGCCGGCCTGATCTGGAGCGCGGGGGCTCTCCTTGTGCGCGGCAGACGGCGAATGCGGCGGCGAATCACGCTGGCGGTTTGACAACGCCAATGCGCGGATTCAGATTCGGCGGCGTGCGGCCGGACAGCCCATGGCTGAATGCGCATTCGGAGAAAACAAGATCGCCCCAGTCAGCATTGGATCGAGCGGCGGCGGATGGCCGCGTCCGGCGAGGCCCTGGCTCGTTCGAGAGGGGGCGCGCCGCAGGCCTGCTGGCGCGATGTTCCACCGGGCGCGGCCCCGCGGACAAGGGGTTGAGAAGATGTTCCGGGTCA
>JAKLEJ010000186.1 GCA_022711695.1 Verrucomicrobiota bacterium
CGCTCCCAACACCGCGAAGGGAACGGTCACGGTGGCAAGCTGGCTTTGCAGGAACTCGCGGCGGCGGCCGATGAACGTCTTGATGGCGGCGACCGCGTCGGGATCGATATTGACCTGGTTGGCCTGAAGGGCCGCCGCCCGGGTGTCGAGGAACGGATCGAGCGCGGCGTTGCTGAAGGCCCCCCCGACCAGGTCGGCAAAGGCCCGCCAGTAGGCCCGGACGATCTCCGGGGTGTTGAACATGGCGCTCACCCGCGGGTCGTTCGACTCGAAGAGCGGGGCGTCCCAGGGCCGGCCCAGGCCCATGCTGTAGTCGATGTCCCACGTCAGGTGCTGAAAGCGGCCGCCCGCCGGCTGATACCAGTAATCGTTCTTGCCGCGCGCCCAGCCGTAGCTGTCCCAGTTGCCCACGGCTCGCTGCACCGCGAAAACGCGCATCCACTGCTCCCAGTCCGCCCGCTCGCCGAAGGTTTGCGGGTTCACCGTGGAGTTGGTCGGGTTTTCCGCCGGGCTGATCGCGTCGATCAGCTCGAAGATGGGCGTGTAATCGTTGGCCGAGCTGCCCACGGCCACCGAGCGCTTCCGGAACATGAAGCGGTAGGGCGCGGGGACCAGGGTGGGCCGGCCCTCCAGGGTGACGACGCGGCGCTGCAAATCGGCGTCGTTGTTGGCGGCAATGTCGAAGCCGTTATCCTCGAACTCGAACCAGTCCTCCACCTTGAACAACTGGCCGCCGGCGCTCTCGGGAAACCACTGCTCGATCATGTCGCCGTTGGGCTGCTGCGAGTCCTCGAAGATGAAGTTGCCCGGGCGCTCGTAAGCGGTGCTGCGCTGGCTGCCGTTGACGAAGAAGTGGACGTAGCGCCGGTGGTTCTGAACGAGGCCCATGCCCTCCATGATCCGGTAAACCGCCTGCTCGGCCATGGCGCTCAGATCGCTGATCGTGAGCACGTCCGCGTTGCCCGGGTTGTTGAGAATGAAGTCGGTGGCGCCGAGCATGGGATCGTCGTCCGGGAAGTTCATCTCGTAATCCACCCGGTTGGGTCCGGCGGGGCCGGTGGTCGAGTTGGTGCGATGCCAGGGGCTGCCCGAAAACAGCGGCAGCGCATTATAGACGGCCCGGGCGTTGTTATAGACGAAGGTGCCATCCAACTCGGTGTTGTTCATGGCATCGCGGGTGTGCCAGCGGTTCGAGTTGGCGGCCGTCACCCACAGATGGTAGGTGGCGAAATCGCCGGGCATCTGCGTCTCGCCCCAGCGGATCACCCCTTCCCTCGTGACCGCGTCCACCGGCCAGCAACGGTCCAAACCGGCCGGGGGAAAGACCCGGTGCGGAAAGAGGCCGACGCCCCCGGAACGGTCCCGTGACTCAAGGTGGAACGCGACCATCTGGCCGGCGGGTTGCCCCGGAATCAGGGCGCTGTAGAGGCCGTCATTCGCCACGGCGTCCGGGCTCTCGCCGTCGTCGCGCATGGCCGCCTCGAGGAAGTCGGGGGAAGGATCCAAACGGTAGCGCAGGGTCATCGCCCCGATCCCCTGCGGATCGGAGGCCCGCGCGGTGACGACCACATCCGCAAGGGCCGCCGGCAGAAGCGGAGCGTGCGCGACGTCGTAGATGGCCGGGCCGGCGTTGGCCACGCGGCGGCTGTTGACCTGGCCCGGGGTGCCCAGCTTTCGGGGCAAGGCCATGGCCCCGTAGGCCTCGGCGCCGCCGCCGTGCAGGCGCAGCAGAATCTCCGGGTGCCCGCGCACCCAGCGGGCCTTGGCCCGGATCGACACCCGCGTGGCGTCGGCGGGAACCGATCCCGCCAGGGGCGGCGAGAGAATGCGGTTGGATTGGTTGTCGCCTCGGGAGCCCGCGCGCAGATGCAGGCTGTGGCTGCCCGCGAAAGCCCGCTCGTCGAGGCTCGAGAAATCGTGCGAGCCCTGAAGTCTCCAACCCTCCAGGCCCGACTCGAATCCGCCGTTGACGACCAGGTTGGGACCGTTGTTGACCCGCACTTCGACCTCGTCCACCAGGCACTCTCCCACCCCCTGGAGCATGAGAATGAGGCGGTCGTTGACCTTCGAGCCCAAGGTCTCGCCCAAGGGGCCGTTGTATTCGACCGCCGTCCACTGGCTCTCGCCCGAGTCGTCGCTGTCGGCCCAGTTCGACGGCAGGTAGGTGTCCGCCTCGGGATCGATTAACTCGAGGCTGGCCCCGCCGCCGTCGCTCCAGTCGCCCCACTGCCCGCCGTCGCCATAGACCACTTCGCTGGCGATGACGTTCAGGCGCAGCTCCATCGTCTGACCGCCGATGACGACCCGGTCATAATCCGCCGCAGACAGGGAGACACGTTCGCCCCCGTTGGCGAGGGTGCCGTTATAGGGGCCGAAGGTGTTGCTCGAAGTCAGGTTGGTGTAGATGCTCATCAGGTTGGTGGGGTGCTTGGCCACCACCCAATAGGCCCCGGGCGGCATGGTGGCGCCGGCCGGGAAGGTGAAATTGACGCCGTTGGTCAGCGACCACAGGCCGATGTTCGCGGCCTGGGTGTTGCGGTTGTAAAGCTCGACATATTCCTCGTTGGAGTCCCCCGAGATCGGGTTGTACATGAGTTCGTTGATGACAACGGCAAACCGTTTGGGCGCGCTGTTGGAAGCGCCGAAAGTCCGGCTGGCGAGGTTGTAGTGGAGCGGACCGCCGTTGGGATAGCGTCCGGCGGAAACGCCGTTGGACATGCCCTTGAAGTTGATGGCGTCGATCACGCGGGTCTGGTTCGAGTTGACGAAGAAGACGGTTTCGCCCTCGGCGAAGAGCGAGAAGCCCATCACGGTGTCGTCGAAGGCCAGAAAGCCGCGCGGCGCGATCACGGTCCCGGCCGGAATACGGAACCGGTTGGTGTCCGGGCTGTCGCTCAGATAGGCGCCCGAGAGGTCCACCGCGGTGTTGCCATGGTTGTAGAGCTCGATGGCATCGCGCACGGGGGTGTCGGTATGCGCAATCCACTCGTTGATCACCACGGACGCGAGCGGCTCGTTGCCAACCGGGTCGGCCCGGCCGGGCGAGCCCCCCGCCACGTCGCTCTGGGCCCAGGCGCGGGAATCGTTTTCGCCAAAGGACGGCCGCGCCAGCACCAGGGAATGGCCCGAGCCGTCGGCGCTGACCGGCCAGGGGGGAGCGTCCGAGTAATTGACCTCCAGAAGCACCGCCCCCTGGCGGTTGCGCAACCGAACGGTGTCACGGTCAATGGACAGCCCGTTGGTCTCGGCGCCGTCCCACGGGCCTGTGACATTGGTCACGCCATAGACCGTCTTCAGATAGTCCGGATCCCGAGCCACCACCAGGAACGCAGCCGGGCGCAGGACGGTGTTCGAGGGGAAGAGGTAATGGACCGAACCATCGAGGCTGAACCCGCTGAGATCCTCAGCCCAGGATTTGGAATTGTACAGTTCCACGAACTGCAGCCGGTTGGTCAGGTCCGGCGCCGGCTGCGGATGGTACATGATCTCCGTGATGACCAGGCCGGTCTTGCGGCTGGAGGGCCCTGGCGGCTCGCGATCCGGCGACAGTTGAGCCCGGACGCACACGCCCTGAAGCAGGGCCACACCCAGGGCCGCAAGCGCGGTCCCCGGCAGCAGCAAATGTCTCATCGGTTGAGCAAGAGTATCCACGGGCCTTTCGAGCGCCCCGGCCTATGTTTCGGCAAACGCACCGCTCCGACAAGCCGTTTCTGGCATTGCGCAAATCGCGCCCGGACACTGCGGGGAGGCTTAGCGGGGGACCTGGGCGCTGACCTCGGCCAGCGCCTTGCGAACGCGAGCCTCCAGTTCGGCCATCGCCGGGGTGGCCCGGCGGTGAGCCGGCAGCGCCTCCAGTTCCTTGAGGGCTGCGCCGAAGGCCGCCGCCGCCTCCGGGTTGCGTCCCGCCTGGCGGAGGATTTCCCCGCGGCGGCTCAGCCAGGTTTCCTTGCGCGGCGCCTGGGCCATAATCTTGTCCACGCGCGCCAGCGCCGCATCCACGCGGTTGCGCTTCAGCTCGAGGTCGATCGCCGCCAATTGCATCGTGGCGATCGGCCCCAGCTTGCCCAACCCCTCGTCCAGACCCTGCACGGCCCGATCGAGATAACCGGCGCCCGCCGCAGCCAGCGCCTGGGCGCGCTCCAGGTAGAGTTCGGGAACCGGCGGATCGGCGGCGGCGATGGCCCGGCTATAATCCTCCGAGGCCGCCAGGGGCTCCCCCAGCTTCATGCGGGCCCGGGCCCGCACCACCAGGCACTCCTCGTGCGCCGGCGCCGCCTCCAGGAAACGGTCCGCCGACACCCTGGCGCTCTCGTACCACTCGGCGCTCAGCAGCAGGCGCGCCCGGGCAAAATGCAGGATGTGCCACTGGTTGCTCAGCGCTTCGGCGCGCGCCAGGTCCGCCAAGGCCGCATCCCAGGCACTGTGGCCCCGGTGCAGCTCGGCCCGGGCAAGGTAGAGATTGGGATTGCGCGGGTTCAGCGCGATCTCGCGCGTGGCCTTGTCGATCAGCTCATGCAGTTCGCCGTGAGCGAGGGCGTTCGAAGCGCCCGCCGCCAGAAGCCAGGCGCCGGCAGCCAGGATCGAAAAAGTTCTCCAGATGAGGCAGGTCATGTTTTCCAGGACTTCACAAGGTGTCGGCGCCGGCCCGAAGGCCGGCGCCGATTTTCCAGGGGCAGGCTTGCTTCGGTTTGCTTACGGTTTCACCAGGCGGAAGAACCCCGTCGGCCCATTAGTCTGGCCGTCGAAACTGAACACCTTGGCGTCGCCCTGCACGCCGATTCCGTTGGTAATGGTCTGCCAGGCGGCGGCCCCGGCCTCGCGAGCGAAGCGCAGATCGAAGCCTTCGGCGCTGGCGGGCCACGAGACGGTGGTCACACCCTGCGAGTTCCAGATGACCAGCTTGGGCGCAATGGCCGAGTCCTTCAGGATGGTGAAGTAATCCTCCACCCCGCCGCTGGTGTTGAGATACTTGCAGTCCAACTGGCCGCCGTTCACGTCGATCACGATCGAGCCCAGAATGCCGCTCTTCTTGAGCAGATGGGCCGGATGCTTCACGCCGGACATCGAGTCGCGCGGCTGTCCGCCCACCGCCCCGGTGATATAGACCGTGCCGATGCTTCCCGTCGGCCGTTTGTAGGCCCCGGAGCCGTCCAGCTTGCCATCGCCCGCATCCACCTTGTTCGTCTCGCTGAAGGTGGTCGAGAATCCGTAATGGCCGTGAAGCTGCCAGGTGCGCTCATAGACGTGCGAGTGGCCGCACAGCACCAGGTCCACGCCGTAGTCTTCCAGGATGGGCAGGATGTTCTCGCGCATCCGGGTCATCCAGGCCAGGGTGTCGGTGGTGCTGTCCGAGTCATGCGAGCCCTTCGAATAAGGCGGGCCGTGCCAGTAGGCGATGATCCATTGCTGGGTGGCGGCGGCCAGGTCCTCCCGCAGCCAGCGAGTCATGGAAGTGTCCGAGGAAACGCTCATGGTGCCGTCGATCGAATCCAGGTTGATGAAGTGGATGTCGCCGTAGTTGAACGAGAAGTATTTCTCGGTGCCGGAGGGCACGCCTCCCGCCTCGCCCTGGGTCGGCAGGCTGAAGTTGGCGTAGAAGGCGGTCCCCTGAGCGTTCTGGTAGTCGTGGTTGCCGATGGTGGGCCACATGGGCAGCTTGCGCATCAAGGCCCCGTAGGCGTAGGTCACACCAAACACCGTGTTGTTGTAGCTGTTGTCCTGGCCCTGGATCTGATCGTTGTCGCCGCCGGTGATGAACACGTCCGCCGGCTTCACCGATTCCACCTGGCTGAAGTAGGAGTCCCGCACCGCGCCTTCGTTCGAGTCACCCTGGCCGTAGTCGCTGACAAACCAGACGCGGGTGGGGACCGGGTTGGTCGGATGCGTCCGGAAGTGGAAGTCCGCTCCGTTGGTCAGGTTGAAGTCGCTGGCGCCAATGGCGTAGTAATACCGGGTCAGCGGCGCCAGGTTGGTCACGGTCACGATATGCTCGGTGGTGACCGCCGGATCCTCGATCGTCCACTCCAGGTTGGTCTCCGACAGCCCGTAGCGGACACGCGAGTCGCTCGTCGAGCCCGTTCGCCAGCGGACGATGATGCTGGTCGGCGTGGCCATCTGGAGGTAAGGCCCGCGGGTGATCGTCGGGAGCGGCAGGTTGGTGTTGAGCGTGTAGGTCCAGTTCGAACCCGTATAGACATTGGGCGCGGCCGCCAGGTCGAGGATGCCCCCGCTCAAGGCCACCTGCACCAGGCCCGTCGTCTGCGGTTGCGTGAACGTGAACTGGTAGGGGCCAGCCCCCAGGCCCGACATCTGTTCCGCGGGCGCGCCATTGATCGTCAGGCTGCTGGCGGCAAGCCCCTGCACCGGCTCGTCAAAGGCCACCGTCACTTTTCGCAGCGAACGCACTGAGGTGGAAACCCCCGGCGCCACGCTCACCAGCCTGGGCGCCACGTTGTCCAGCGTCTGGTAAGACCACGTCGCCCCGGGCGCCCCCGCGTCGAAGCCGTTCGGCGTCGTCCACTTGTCCACGATGCCGTGGTTGACGGCCCAGGTCACGTTGATCGCGCTGGCATTGGGCTGCGCGAAGGTGAAGGTGTAGAAGGCGTTCGAGCCGGAGACGCTGCTGGCGGGGTTGCCGTTCAAGAGCAGGTCGGAGGCGTTCACACCGTTCACCGGTTCGGTGAAGGTGACCGTCAACTGGGTCAGGTTGGTCACGCTCGAGCCCGCTGCGGGGCTCTGCGCCAGCACCGCCGGTCGTGTCTGATCCACCAGGGTATAAGTCCAGGTGTTGACCGGATTGATGGGCTGGAAGGCGCTGGGGACGTCTTCCATATCCTGGATGCCGTGGTTTTCCGCCCAGGTGATGGCCACCGAGCCGTAGGACGGCTGCGGGAACGTGAAGATATAATCCTCCCCCGTGCCGGTGACGTCATCCGCGGGAACCCCATTGATCAGCAGGTCGGCGGCATCGACC
>JAKLEJ010000187.1 GCA_022711695.1 Verrucomicrobiota bacterium
GGGGAAAGGGGAGGGGATATACCGCGTCGTCCTTGCCAGCGACCTGCCGGGCGGGCTGCTCTTGCACTGGGGCGTGGCCTGGCGTTCGCCGCACGAGTGGCTGATGCCGTCCGAAGCCGTTCGCGGCCCCGAGACCCGCGTTGCCGGGGAAACCGCGGCTCAGACTCCCTTTGCCGAGCGCGACGGGCTCCGCACCCTCCGGCTTGAGTTCTCAGAAGAGGCGGCGCCGTTGGGCCTGCAGTTTGTGCTGCGGCGGGAGGAACCGGCGGCGCGCTGGATCAACTGGCGCGGCGGCAACTTTTATGTGCCGGTGCAGGCAGGCAAGGCCCCGGCGTCGGGGACCGGCCTGGGGCGACTCGAGGAGCTTGCCGATGAGATCGTGCGCGCCGAGACGACCCACAATTCGTGGACGTTGATGCACCGGTTAAACCTTTGCCACGATTTGCTGGACCGGATTGGCAACGACGCCGAGGGCCTGGCCCTCGCGTATGTCTGGCTTCGCTTCTCAGCCATCCGCCAATTGACCTGGCAGCGCCACTACAACACCAAGCCGCGCGAACTGGCCCATGCCCAGGACCGCCTGACGCGCCGGCTGGCGGAGGTCTATCGCCACGAGCCCGGCAGCCGGCCCCTGGCGCGCCTGGCCCTGGCCACCGTGGGGCCGGGCGGCGAAGGACAGCGCATTCGCGACGAGATCCTCAACATCATGCACCGCCACCACCTCAAGGAGGTGAGCGGCCATTTTCTCGAGGAGTGGCACCAAAAACTGCATAACAACACCACGCCGGACGACATCGTCATCTGCGAGGCCTACATCGAGTTTCTCCGCAGCCACGGCCAGCGCGACCGGTTCTACCAGGCGCTGGAGGCCGGCGGGGTCACCCGGCAGCGACTCGAAAGCTTCGAGCGCCCCATCCGCACGGCCCCGGATTTCGTGCCGCACTTGCGGGACGGCCTCCTTCACGATTTCCAGCACTTTCTGCGGATTCTCAAGGCCAGCCACGCCGGGGCGGATTTCGAGACCGCCTTTCAGGCCGCCCGGGGCCAGTTGGAGGGCGGGCTGCAGGGGCTGCTCCAACACATTTGGGAGCAGCGTTACGCTCCGCCAGAAGCCCTGACGGGGCTGGTGGGCGCCATTACCGAGGCGCGCCGCCGGGTCTCAAGTCTGCTGCGCGGCAGCGGCGGCTTGCGCGAGCTGCTTTACCTGGACCTGGCCCTTGAACAGTTGTTGCGCGGCGCGGTCGAGCGGAATATCCACCTGCGCCTGGGCGGCGAGCAACTGGCCGATCTGATTGCCCGCGTCCTCGAGAATGTGACGCTGTCCTACGAGGACCCCGAGCTGGCGGCGTGCTCCCGCCATTGGGATCGGCTCCAGTCGGTCCCGCGTTTCGGCGCGGATTGGTCGCTTCATGCCAAGTCGGTGGTGGACCGGGTCGGGCGGGCGTTGTCCGCCTGGATCGACCGTTTCTACCAACTGCTCCAGCCCAAGGCGGAGCGCCTCGGGCGCGGTTTCCAGGCCGAGCCGTGGACCATCACCCTGTTCAGCGAGGAGGTCGTGCGGGGCAGCAGCCTGGGGTTCGTCCTGTCGATTTTGATCCGTCACCTGGATCCGTTGCTGCGCCAGGCCGCCCGCATGGGCGACTGGCAGATTGTCAGCCGCGGACGGGGCGCGGGTTGCATCGAGATCGCGGATTCCTTGCAGTCCATTCAGCGGAAACGCTTCGACGGCCCGGCCATCGTGGTGGCGGACCGCGTCGCGGGCGACGAGGAAATTCCGGAAAATGTCACCGCTGTCATCGCGCCGGATGTGATCGACATCGTCTCGCACGTGGCGGTGCGGGCCCGCAATGCGGGCGTCCTGTTTGCCTCGTGCCATGATCCGGAGCGGCTGCGGCAGCTCAAGTCGCTGTGCGGCCGCCATGTCCAGCTCGAGGTGAGCCCTGCCGGAGATGTGATCGTCACCGAACGCGCCGCCGCCGCACCGGCTGGCGCGACGACGATCCAGCGTGCCCGGCCTCGGGTGGCCGCGCCCGCGTTTCTCAAGTATGCCGTGGAGCTGAGAGAATTCGACGACAAGATCGTGGGCGGCAAATCCTGTCATCAGGCCCGGTTGCGCGGGCGGTTGCCGGACTGGATTCGCCTGCCGGCCTCCGTGGCCGTGCCCTTCGGCATCTTCGAGAAGGTCCTGGGGCTCGAATTGAACCGGGAAGTGTCCGGGCGTTACCGGGAATTGGCGCAGCGCGCGGACAAGGGCGAACTCGACGCGCTGGCGGGCTTGCGCGAGTGCGCGCTGGCATTGAACGCGCCCGGGGAATTGGCGTCCGCCCTGCGCGAGGCCATGGGCCGGGCCGGATTGACCTGTCCCGGCGATTGGGACAAGGCCTGGAGTCGGATCAAACAGGTCTGGGCGTCGAAATGGAACGAGCGCGCCTTTCTGAGTCGCCGGCGGATGGGAATCGCGCATGCGGACCTCTACATGGCGGTGCTGATTCAGGAGGTGGCGCCGGCCGAGTATGCGTTTGTGATTCACACGGTCAACCCCTCCACCGGCCGCGCCAACGAGCTCTTTGCCGAGGTGGTCCCGGGCCTGGGCGAGACGCTGGTGGGCAATCATCCCGGACGCGCGCTGAGCTTCGTCTGGGACAAGGCGGCAGGAACCGGGGCCCTCCTGTCCTACCCCAGCAAGAGCGCGGCGCTGCATGGGGGCGGGCTGATCTTCCGGTCCGACTCGAACGGCGAGGACCTGGCGGGCTATGCCGGCGCCGGCTTGTATGACAGCGTGCTGCTGGAGGCGCCGCGGGCGACGGAACTCGACTACGCGCAGGAGCCGCTGGTGTGGGACGAGGGGTTTCGACGAAACCTGTTCGAGTCCATCGCGCGCCTGGGCCTCGAGGTCGAGCGCGCCTGCGGCGCGCCGCAGGACATCGAGGGAACCTTCGCCCAGGGCAATCTGCACCTGGTGCAGACGCGCCCGCAGGTGGGGTTGGAGTAGGCCATGGTCCATATCGGAAACCAAACCTCCTGCTGGGCGGCGACGCCCCTCGATCCCTTCGAATTTGCGCTGGCCAGCGGCTTCGACGCGTTCGAATGGTTCCCGGATAAGAAGCCCGGGCTGGGCTGGGACGAAGCCGACTTGAGCGAGGAGCTGCGCGCGGCCATCCGCGATGCGGCTCGCGCCCGCGGCGTGCGGTTGTCCGTCCACGCCCGATGGCAGGCGAACCCGCTGGACCCGGAGGCCTCGGCGGTTCTCTGGAGGGACCTCGAACTGGCGGAGGACCTGGGGGCGGAGCTGCTGAATCTTCATCTTTGCCACGAGGCCGGGATCGAGGCTTACATCGAGGCCATCCGGCCGCTGGCGCGTCGCGTGGCGGAGCGGGGGCTGCTGCTGGCCATCGAAAACACGCCTCATCATGCGCCCGAGCAGTTCAATGAGTTGTTCGCCCGCCTGCGGGATGCCCAAGGTTTTCCGGCCGGGTCGGTCGGAATGTGCCTGGATGTGGGGCACGCCAACCTTTGCGCAGCGACCCGCAACGACTACCTGGGATTTCTCGACCGGCTGGCCCCGGAGACGCCGATCCTCCATCTGCATCTGCACGAGAATTGGGGCGACGCCGACACCCACCTGCCGCTGTTCACCGGACCGGCCGGCCGGGACGAGGCCGGAGTTCGCGGCCTGCTGGAGCGTCTCCAGCGACGCCAGGTGGGCGGGTCCATCATCTTCGAGCAATGGCCCAGCCCTCCCGAACTGCTGGTCAACGCCCGCGCTCGCGTGCTGGAGTTGATCGCCCAATGCGCACCGGAGCTTCGCGCCGCTCCTTCGCGGACACGCAAGAACCGCCCGACTGCCGAGAAGAAGGCGCCGGACGTTGCCGAGGCGCGCGCAATCGGCGCGGACTTGAACAACCGCGGGCTTGTCCCAGCGAAAGAGGGCAGGGGAGAATTCTCGCCGGACTCGCCCCCGGAGGCGGCGGAGAGTTTTCTGAGCGATCTGGTGAAGGCCGACCAGCGTTGCCGGAGTTGGCGCGAGAAGCTCGAGTTCGTGGGCGGATTGTTCGCGGACGAAGCCCGGGTGTGGCGCATGCAGGACCTGGTGGACGCGGCCGTTTACCTGCGGTTTCTCAGCACCGGCGCGATCCGGTGCGTCGAGGACGGACGACACTTTCGCCCGGGACGCCATGCCGCGCTGGCGGGCCAGATTCAACAGCGGCTCGCCGGGCTGGCGGCGTCCGACACCGCGTTCGTGATCCGCAGGATTCATCCCTGGCTGCCGTCCTCCGCACCGGTGTTCCGGCGGGCCGAGCCGCTGACGCGGATTCGGGATATCGCCCATCGCAACGACATCCCCCAGGACCTCAAACGCGAGATCAAGCACACGCTCCAGAACAAGCTGCACCGTTGCGCGGGACCGGAGGATCTGTCCACATCGGCGGCGCTCCTCGAGCGGATCGCCGCACCCGGGGCCGGTTACCCGCCCGCCTTTGTCCAGGAGTTCAGGCTCTTCCACGAAGAACTGAGGGAGTTCTTCAATGCCCGGTCGCTGGAGGAGCGATTGAACGCGCTCCTGCCGGGAGCCTCGGAAAGGGACGCCGAACCGATTCGGTCCTTTCTGTGCGCCCGGTCCGGGGCCGGCTTGGCCGGCCGCCTGGCCGCTCTCCATTGTCTGGTTCGCTTGCGCCGCAGCTTCCTGGAGCGGATCAAGCAGGCATCCGGGCCTCCGTCGGAGGCTCTGCTCCTGGCGGATGTCGCGCTCGAAGATCATGCCTTCGTCCTATTGAGCGAGATCATCGGCGCTTTGGAGGGTTTGGCGGAAACGGCTTGGGAACCCTGTCTGGACACTCTCGAACTGACTCTTGCCAACCTGTCCCTAAGCCGCATTGAACTGGACGAATGCGGCGCGATCATGTCCGAACTCGCCGCCTGGCGGCGCGCATTCGACCCGCGCGACCGCGAGCCGCTCCTGCGTCTGAAGGCCACCGTCGAACGCGGCCGGCGGTTGGCCGAGCGGTTCAGCGACCGAATCCTGGCCTGGTTCCCAGAGCGCGCCGCGAAACTTGGCCGGGCCCTCGGGGTCCCGGAGCATGCCATCCGTGTGTTTGGCGACGCCGAGATCCGCGGTCACGTTGTCTTCCAGCTCTCGAAGCTGGCGGCGCTGCTCTTGGGGCGCTTTCGCCGTCAGCTCGTCCTGTCCCCGTGGGACGTGGCGGTCAGCGGCCAGGCTGCGGGGCGCGTGGCCGAGGCGGCGCGCCTCGGGGAGATGGACCCGGGACGCAAGGAGCCGACGATCTTGTTGCTCCAGCAGGCGGAAGGGGACGAGGAAATCCCGGCGTGCGTGAGCGCGCTGATCCTGGCCCATGAGATTCCCCATCTCTCCCACCTGGGGGTCCGAGCCCGGCAGGCGGGAGTGGTTCTTGCTACGTGCATGGAGGTCTCGGAACTCGCAAAGGTCCGGTCGTTCACGGGGCAGCGCCTGCGGCTGACAGCGGCTTCGGACACGGTGCAATGGGAGGCGGCGACGGAGGCGGCCCCGGCGGAGAGGCCACGCCGGCCAGTGTCCATTCCCGAGGCGCGGTCTTCCATGAATCGGTCCTGGATGGAGCTGGAGGAGACAGGCCCGGACACGGCCGGCGGCAAGGCCGAGGGCGCCCGGCGATTGGCCGAACTGGCTCGCCAGGCCGGGGCCAGCTTCAAGACTCCGCCATCATTCGCGATTCCCTTTGGCGTGCTCGAGGCGGCTTTGGCCGCGGCGCCGGAAGTCGAGGCGGAATACCGGCAGCGGCTTGGCTGCATCGACGATCTTCCGCCCGAGCAGTTCAAAGCTGGCCTGGAGCGGTTGCGCGCGTTGATCCGGGGGCTGGAGTTTCCTGCCGAGATCGGGGCCGAGGCCGGGTGGAGATTTGGCCCGGAGGCCCGGCTGATGGTCCGTTCCAGCGCCAACTGCGAGGATCTGGAGGCTCTGGCGGGAGCGGGGCTGTACGAGTCTGTTGCCAACGTCCCCATTTCCGGGTTTTGTGCCGCCTTGCGAACGGTCTTCTCCTCGCTATGGAGTTTTCGTGCGGCCCTGAGCCGGAAGCAGGCCGGCATCCCTCACGAACGAGCCCACATGGCCGCCCTGGTGCAGCAGTTGGTCGCGCCGGATTACTCGTTCGTTCTGCACACGGCCAATCCCCTGAACCGCAACGCGAACGAGGTGTATGTCGAGTTGGTCCCGGGCCTGGGCGAGACCTTGGTGGCCGCCGCCTCGCGCGGCGTCCCCTATCGGCTGGTCTGCGACAAACGGTCTGGCGCGGTCACAACCCTGGCGCTGGCCAGCATCAGCCAGGCGCTTTGGCCCGCGGCGGCCGGAGGGACGGTCTGGCAGATTGTGGATTATTCCCAGGCTTGGTTGTCCCACGATCCCGAGGCGCGGAGGAGGCTCGGAAACCGTCTGGCGTCCATCGCCGCCCGGGTCGAGGCGGCGGCTCAGAGGCCGCAGGACATTGAGGGCGTGGTGGCGGGAGAGGATATCTGGCTGGTGCAGTCCAGGCCGCAGCAGGGCCTGCGGGATTCCGACGCAAGATGACACCCCTGCCTCCATGCCGCCCGCGAGTGCTGGGGCTCTTCGGAAAGAGGATCGAGGGCGACGACAGCCTGATGGCGCTGGCGGCCCTGCGGTTCAGCCAGGCCGGGTTGGGGGCCGAGATCCACGCCGGCACACCCGGGGAGTTCGAATGGGCGCTGGGATTTCGGCCCTGGGCCGACGCCCCCGTGGTCGCTCATCTGCCGCGCGCGTTCAACCTGGCGGACGAGAACAGCCGGCGGCAAATTGCCGAGCTCGCCTCGAGGTTCGCGGGCCGAATCTCAGGCTTTGTGGTCCACGACCATCCGGACCTGGTTTCCCAGCCGGCGGCCAGTCTGCGCGCCGCCCGCGAACTGGACGCCCGCCTGCAGGGCATCGACCGCT
>JAKLEJ010000188.1 GCA_022711695.1 Verrucomicrobiota bacterium
GAAATCGTACTGGCCCAGGTCGTAGCCGTGGAAATCCCGCGCCACCAGCCGCGCCTCCGGGTAAAGCTTCGACAGCCCCGCGTCGTCGTAAAAGGCGGCGTTGTTGCTCATCCGCATCGTGGGGGTGATGTCGGTTCCCTGGCCCACCGGCGCGATGCTGTGTTTGCCGTAGGAGACCGCCGCCATGAAATTGCTCATGTCCCGCATGTGCGTCAGCGCCGCATTGCTGGACAGGGCCTCGACCTGGTAATCGGGAAAATCGACGCGCATCAGGAGAAAGCGTTTGCGACCTTCGGTGTAGGACGACTCGGCGACCGGCGCGCTCATGCCCTGGGGCAGATCCAATTGAGACCCCTCCAGCGCGTCCGCCGCCCACTGCGCGGCCAGCTCCAGCGTGGCGAAGGTCTGCTGCCGCCCGCCGAATTCCAGGGTGACCTCTCCGGGACGGGCCGCGTCGGCATCGAGCCGGCGCACGGGGTTGGGATGCAACGCCAGCAGCCGGGTGGCCCGCAGACCCGCCGGGTCGGCGGGGGGCGCCGTGGCCGCCTCCAGTGGAACGGAGATGCCGTTCAGGGGCGCGTTGCTCCGTGTGACGTAGTCCAGGCCGCGCCCATGGGTGAAGACTCGGAAGACCTGGCCGTTGGCCCTGGCGGCGCGCACAAGATCCGTTGACTCGTGTCCCGGGATGCCGAAGACGCACAGGCTCTCGAAATCACCCCGGGTGTTGAGCGGTTCTTCCACCGCGGACCGCAGGAGGGGGGGCAGCGCCTCGCGGAGGCGGTCGGGCAGCGCCAATTGGAGCGCCCGCTCCGGACGGGTCACGATCAGATCGGCCATGGCGCGCAGTCGGGCGCGGGCCAGGGCCAGGCCCTGCGCCTCCAGGGCCGTCCGGTCCGAAGAGGCCGACTCTGCCAGGTACCGCTCCAGCCAGTTCGCAAACGCGGCGAACGCCGGCTCGGGGCTCGGTTGCCGCCACAAAGCCTCCTGCGCCGGAGGCAAAGCGCCTGCGGCGGGCTCGCGGGAACCGGGGTCGGACAGGGCTGACGGGGCCGATTGCGCCGGAACCGGCGCCAGATCGGCGGCATCGGGGCGGTGCGCAGGCCGCAAGGAGACAAAGACGACCCACAGGCCCAGGGCCATGCTCAGGGCGATCAGCCAGGATCGCCGCGATCGGTTCAAGTTCATAAGGAAGTATCGACGGGAAACGGGAAAAGGCTAAGCCTTCCCTGGCGGGGAGGAATCCTGGGGCGGGGAAGCTGGGTCGAACTCCGGCAGGGTGACCTTCCATCGGATTGCCCCCAGGCGGAGGGCGAGGGTGATGACCGTGCCGATGACAAGGTTCATGTGGTAGTCCGGACGCCACAGGTTAAGCAGGACAAAGGCGACCGCTCCGATCAGCGAGGCCGTGGCGTACAGGTAGATCTGCTGGCGAAAGACCAACGGGATCTCGCCGGTCAGGACATCCCGAATCATGCCGCCGGCCACGCCGGTGATGACGCCCATGGCCACGGCGATGGTGGACGAGGTCCCAAGAAAGAGGCCTTTCCTGGCGCCGACCATGGTGAACAAGGCCAGGGCGAAGGCGTCGGCGACCTGCAGGGTCGTCCCGGAAAGCGGATGCACTCGAGCCAGGAAAAACGTGGCCAGACCCGCGGCGACGGCGTTCAGGACAAACCAAGGGTCCTCGATCCAGAACACCGGTGTGCTGCCCAGGCACAAATCGCGGATCGAGCCGCCTCCAAAAGCGGTGACCACCGCCAGAACGAGCACGCCGAAGAGGTCCACCCGCTTGCCCCGGCCGGCCAGCACGCCGGTGATTGCGGCCACCGCCACCCCGAAATGTTCCAAGGCGTATTCCATGATCGAGCCAGCCTACCCGGCGGCGGGCTTCTTCGCGGGCCGCAAGCGCGGCAGCAGGCGTCCGGTGCGCGCGAGGTATTCCCGGTAGGACTGGCCATGGACCGAGAGCAGATGGGCTTCCTCGTCGGCCGCTTTGACCAGCACGCAGGCCAGGTGAAGCCCCAGGATGGCCAGGGCGGCCGGGATGGGCAGCAGCAACAGGACCGCCAGGAGCATGACGACCTGGAAGGCGTAAATGGGATGCCGGATGCGGCCGTAGGGTCCGGCGGTGACGAGCGTGGTTTTCTCCCGGCGGTTGATGCCCATTCGCCAGGTGTTGCCCATGATGGCGTAACACCAGAGGGTGCCGGCATAACCGGCCGCCATCAGCAGCGCGCCCAGCAGCCAGCCGGCGGGATGCATCAGGCTGGGGATTGGACTGAGCACGAGCGGCAGCCCCTTCCGGCCGGCCAGGAAAGGCAGGAGCATCCAGCCCAGCACCACCGCCAGCCAACCCGCCCAGAGCAGCCGCTCTTTGAGACCCTGCGGACCCACGTTGGGGGTGCGGCCGATCCGGCGGCGGACCCGGCGCGCCTGGACGGCAACCCCTGCCCAGTAAACCACCGCCGAGCCGAGGACAACCGCCTGCCGGCCGAAGAGTTCTTCAGAGCTCATGAGCGCCGCGAGCGTTGAGCCCGAATGAGCCTCTGCAGTTCGAGGACCCAGTGTTTCTTGATGCTGTACCAGACATCCGCCGCCCAGAGGATGTGCGCCGCGTCGGACTTGAACTTCGCATCCAGCGCGGGCGCGTCCGCCGGACGATAGCGGCCGATCCACTGGAGACTCTCCGGGTTCTGAAGCAGGTGCCGAGTCGAGGGAACGGTCCCGTGGTTCGAGCCGGTGGGCAATCGGACGTTCCGAACCTGGGCCTTGCCCGTGGCCCGGTAATGATTGGCCGAGCCGAAGCCAAGGTAGTCGCCTCCGAGGAGATCCAACCCGATGTAAAAACCCGTGAATTCGTCCACCGAATCGGGAATCTTTCGGAGCCGGGTCATCATGTCCCATTGGTTGGGGAGCATGCGTGTGAGGCCCCCGGCGCCCACCGCCGTCGCGTAGGCGACGCTCAGGCCCGCCACGGGCCGGGAGCGGCCGGTCAGGGGATCGGTGATGCTGCAGCGATCTTCGGCCCGATCGGCGATGGGGTTGTAAACGGGGACGCGGTTCCCGGACCGGCTGCCCAGCAGTTGCAGCACTTTCACGGTCTGGAAGCCCCCGAGGCTGTGGCCGACGATCATGGGACGAAGGCCCTCGCGCTCGTAGTGCCAGGCAATGGCCCCAGCGATCTTTGTGCTGCTGGCATAGCCGCTGTAGGAATAGGCTCCGTTTCCGGGGTTGGTGAGGCTGCTCATCGGGTAGCCCATGCCAGCCAGAAACTCGGAGAACGAGATCATGTGGCGGAACACCGGATAGCGGCCGCCGTGGATGTTGATCAGTCGCGGGGCGGGGGCGTTCGAGAGCGTTTCGCGCACTTCCCGCTCGCTGATGTGCTCCGGGTCCAGCGCCAGGATGCGCGCTTCCCGGTCGGGGGAGAGCCGCGGGGAGGTCCCTCCGGCGCTGGCGGCGGCACAGGGGCGCTCCTGGGCCGGGCGGCTGGCGCAACCGGCCAGCAGCAGGCCCGCCAACAGGAGTGGCGCGAGCGAAAGCCGGCTCATGCCGCGGCCTCCAGGGAGCGGAGCATGTCGAGGAGGTCTTCTTGAACCCGCGCGAGGGCCTGTTCGGAAAAAACGGCCGGCCGGTAGGTCAGGCTGATGTTCGTGTGCTCGCCCACGGTGGTCAGGGAAAGCACCAGCGGGCTGACAGGCCCGGTGGAGACGGCTCTGAAGTAATCGATGGGCTGAGGGCGCTCCGACTGATTCCAGACGGAATTGAGGTTCATGTTGGTGATGCCGCCCCACAGGGGGTGGTGCTTCTGAATCAGGCCGGGCCTGCGCTCGGCCGGGAAGAAGGACATCAGGAGCCGGACCAGGGCCAGCTTCGCCGGCGTGGCCTGGTAGAGCCGGTCGCGCTTGGCGCGGCGCGTCTGCCGCGAGACGTCCGCCGCCAGGTCGCGCAGGCTCAAGCCCTCCGGGACTTCGTGCGTGACCACAAAAGAGCCGAGGCGCAGCCCGAAGTCCGGGCCGGCCGCCGGCGGCAGATGCCGGCGCAGGTTGACGATGACTCCCACGGAGAGGCTGCGGCGCCGGGGCGCCTGCCGCCGCGCGGCCGCCACCGGGGAGAGGGCGCGCAGCAGCAGGGCCAGGAAGAGGTCGTTGAAGGTCACGCTCCATTGGCGGCACGCCCGAACCGCCGCCTGCCAGGTTTCTCCGCCGACCGAAAAGAGCCGCAGCCGGTTGCGCAGATCGCGCGGTTCCCGGCAGGGAGGGCGAAACGACCTGCGCAGGTTGCCCGCTTGCGCCGGCCAGGCCGCCGCCCGCCGGGCGAATCGGAGCAGGCCCGGGCCGCCCCCAGCCCGCTCGGGGTCCTCCGGAAACGGGCGTTCGGCGCCCGCGCCGGGCTCACCCAGATAAGTCTCCGCGATTTCCCGCAGCAGCAGCATCACGGATTCAGCATCGGCCACGGCATGGAAATAGGCCAGCCCGAAAGAGAAGCCCTCCGGCTCCAGCGCGGCAAATGGACGAAACGGGACCAGCCCCCCTCCGCGGGGAAACGGGAGGTTGAGCTGGCGCTCGACCTCGTCGCGGACGAGGTCGGCGGCCCCGCCAACTCCGGCAAGGGTTTGAATGGGGCAGGCTTCGGGACCGCCCCGGTAATGGTAGGTCCCACGCCGCGGGTCCAGCGTCAACCCGGTAAGCCCCCGGCGTTGGAGGACGCCCTCGAGGGCCCCCTGCAGCCGCGCGCGCTCGAAGCTGCCGGGAAATCGGACCACGTGCACGGCGTTATAGGGATGGAATTCATCCCACTGCAGCATGCTCCGCTGAAAGATGTTGAGTTTGCCCTGCATGCGCCGCGCGCGGGCCAACCCGAATCTGCCTGCGAGCAATCCGGGCGGGCTAAGCGAGGAACTTCCTGGCGATCACGGACGCATTGTGGCCGCCGAAACCGAAGGAGTTGTTGACGATCGCGTTCACCTTCATCTCCCGGGCCTTGTGCGGGGCGTAATCGAGGTCGCACTGGGGGTCGGGATTGTCCAGGTTGATGGTGGGCGGGACAAGCTGGTGTTCGATGGCACGGATGCAGACGGCCAATTCCACCGCGCCGGCCGCGCCGAGCATGTGGCCCAGGGCGCCCTTGGTGGAGCTGACCACCAATTTGCGGGCATGGTCCCCGAAGACCGCCTTGATCGCCTTGGTCTCGGCGATGTCCCCCAGCGGCGTCGAGGTGCCGTGGGCGTTGATGTAGTCGATGTCCGCCGGGTTCAGGCCGGCGTGGCGCAGGGCCATGGCCATGCAGCGGGCCGCGCCCAGGCCCTCGGGGTCGGGGGCGGTCATGTGGTTGGCGTCGCTGCTGTTGCCGTAGCCCAGCAGCTCGGCGTAGATGCGCGCCCCGCGCTTGCGGGCGTGGTCCAGCTCCTCGAGGGCGAAGACGCCCGCGCCCTCGCCCATGACGAAGCCGTCGCGGTCCTTGTCGAAGGGACGGGAAGCGCGCAGCGGTTCGGCGTTGCGGGTGCTCATGGCGCGCATGGAGCAGAAGCCGCCGATGCCCAGGGCGACGATGGTAGCCTCGGTGCCGCCGGCGAACATCACCTGGGCGTCGCCCATCTTGATGGTGCGCCAGGCCTCGCCCAGGGCGTGGGTGGAGGTGGCGCAAGCCGAGCAGTGGGCCACATTCGGGCCGCGCAGATTGTAGAACATCGAGAACAGGCCGCTGGCCATGTTCAGGATGAGCATCGGGATCATGAAGGGGGACATGCGCGAGGGCCCCTTTTCCATCATGATGCGGTGCTGTTCCTGCGTGGTGGCCAGCCCGCCGATGCCCGAGCCGATGAACACGCCGATCTCGTCCAGGTTTTCCCGGCTCAAGTCCAGCCCCGAGTCCAGCAGCGCCTGATGGCCGGCGCTGACGGCAAACTGCGTGTAGCGGTCCGCCCGCCGCACGTCCTTGGGCGAGGGGAAGCCGCTCGGGACGAAAGTCTTGACCTCGGCGGCAATCTGCGTCTCGAAGGGCGAAGCGTCGAAGGACCGGATGCGGTCCACGCCGCACTGGCCGGCCACGAGCCGGGGCCACATTTCCTCGAGCGAGTTGCCCAGCGGGGCCACCACCCCCATGCCGGTCACGACCACGCGTCGTTCGGACCAATGAACAGGCATAAAATGCAAAGGGCAGCCGGGCCCGCGGCCCGCGGCTGCCCCAAAAGGACTTGCGGGGGGCTACTTGTTCAGGTCCTCGATGTACTTGATCACATCGCCCACGCTCTGGAGCTTCTCCGCCTCTTCGTCCGGAATCTCGCGGCCGAATTCCTCCTCCAGCGCCATCACCAGTTCCACCGTGTCGAGCGAGTCCGCGCCCAAGTCCTCAATGAACTTGGCCTCGGGCGTCACCTGGTCGGCATTCACGCCGAGTTGCTCGACGATGATGTCTTTGACTCGTTGTTCGATCGTTTTTTCAGCAGCCATGGGTTTGCTCCATTTCTGTTAAGTTAACTTTGTTGGGTTGTCTATGCCATGTTCCCAAAAGCCGTCAAGCACTGTTTCAGAAAAATCCGGCGGCGCGGCGGCTGGCGGGCTCATGGCCTGAGAAAAGGGAATCTTCGCGCGAGCTCGGGCCCTACATGGTCATGCCGCCGTCCACCGCCAGCACCTGGCCGGTGATGTAGCGCGCCGCCGGGCTGGCCAGGAAAAGGACGGCGTTGGCCACGTCCTCCGGCTGCCCGAGCGAGGCCAGGGGAATTTGCTTCTGCAGGGCCTCCCGGGCCTCCGGCCCGAGCTTGGCGGTCATGGCCGTTTCGATGAATCCCGGGGCGATGGCGTTGGCGGTGATGCCCCGCGAGGCCAGCTCGCGGGCCACCGACTTGGTCAGGCCGATCACGCCGGCCTTGCTGGCCGCGTAGTTGCACTGCCCGGCATTGCAACTACGCGGCCAGCAAGGCCGGCG
>JAKLEJ010000189.1 GCA_022711695.1 Verrucomicrobiota bacterium
GCCGCGCAAGATCCTGGATGGCCCGGGGGCGGACCGCTGGTATCCGCAAGTGCTCGGCCTGGACAAAGCCCGGCGGGAAACGGACAAGCTGGCCGGGCAGACCGCGCGGCTGTTCGTGCGTGGCCTGTCGCGCTGGGAAATCGTCTTCCTTAAGCCGGAGGAATCGGCGCCACCGGCGCTCACGGCGGTTGTGACCAACCGGTCTCCCCTCGCGCCCAAACCCTACCTGGAGCTGCCCCTGGGGGCCATCCGGCCCCGCGGTTGGTTGCGAACGCAGCTCGAACGCATGCGGGACGGTCTGACCGGCCACCTGGACGAGCAATACGCCTCCGTGGTCGGCCCCCGCAACGGCTGGCTGGGCGGCGACGGCGACGGCTGGGAACGGGGCCCCTACTGGATCGACGGGTTGCTGCCGCTGGCTTATCTGCTCGGGGACGACGCCCTGAAGGCAAAAGCCCGGCCCTGGATCGAGTGGTCTCTGAACAACCAGGAGCCGTCCGGCTACTTTGGGCCGAAGCGCTTCGAGAAGGAGCCGCCCGCCGAGCCCGGCATCCAGAAGACCCCGCGCGAGGATTGGTGGCCGCGCATGGTCATGCTCAAAGTGCTGCAACAGTATTACAACGCCACCGGCGACCGCCGCGTGCTGGACCTGATGAGCCGCTATTTCCGCTACCAGTTGCGGGAGCTGCCCAGGACGCCGCTCGACCGATGGTCCTTCTGGGCCAACCGCCGCGGCGGGGACAATTTGATGGTCGTGTACTGGCTCTACAACCTGACCGGCGAATCGTTCCTGCTGGAGCTGGCCGAGCTGATCCACCAGCAGACCTACCCGCTCGCCGACATCTTTCTCAACCGCGATCCCGCCCCCTCGTCCGACCTGGCGCATCTCTACCCGGCCAACGTCTCGAACCGCTACCCGTTCAACCCGGACCTGATCCGCCGGCTGAGCGTGGGGCAGCTCCAGAGCTTCCACTGCGTGAACATGGCGCAGAGCATCAAGGAGCCGTTGGTCTATTGGCAGCAGCGGCCGGAGCCGCGTTACCATCAGGCGGTCAAAGCCGCCCTGGCTGACATGCGCCGCTTTCACGGCCAGCCCCAGGGCATGTACGGCGGCGACGAGCCCATGCACGGCCCCGATCCCACCCAGGGCGTCGAGTTTTGCTCGGTGGTGGAACTGATGTTCTCGCTCGAGACGGTGCTGGCCATCAGCGGCGACCTCGAGTTCGCCGACCAGCTCGAGTGGATCGCCTACAACGCGCTCCCCGCCCAGGCCACCGAGGATTTCCGGCTTCGCCAATACTTCCAGTGCGCCAACCAGGTCCTGATCACGCGGGCGCGGCGCAACTTCTACGAGGAGGACCATCACGGCGGCACCGACCTGTGTTTCGGGCTGCTGACGGGCTATCCCTGCTGCACCTGCAACATGCACCAGGGCTGGCCCAAGCTGGCGCAAAACCTGTGGCACGCCACCCCCGACGGCGGCCTGGCCGCGCTGGTCTATGCGCCCTGCGAAGTGGACTTTGCGGCCCCGGGCGGCGTGGCCACACGGATTGTCGAGGAGACCGCCTACCCGTTCGAGGAAGGCATCCGTTTCCAGGTGAACCCGGCGCGGCCCGCCGTGTTTCCGCTTCGCTTTCGGACGCCCGCCTGGGCCACGAACGCCGTGGCGCGGGTGAACGGACAGGCCTGGGCGGCGTCGCCAGCCGAGCGCCTGATCCGGGTGGAGCGCGAGTGGCGTGCCGGCGACCGGGTCGAGCTGGAATTCGGCGCGCGGGTGCAATTGAGCCGCTGGGTGGAGAACGCGGTGGCCGTCGAGCGCGGCCCGCTGCTCTACGCCCTGCGCATCGCCGAAACGTGGCGGCGCGTGGCCAACACCGACAAATACGGAGAATACTTCGAGGTTCTGCCGGAAAGCCCCTGGAACTACGGGTTGCTCGATGCCGCGGTGGGCAAGCCGATCGAGGGATTCAAGCTTGTCCGGCGCCAGGCCATGCCCGAATACCCCTGGACCGCCGCGGCCGCGCCGCTGGAGTTGCGGACGCGCGGCAGGCGCATTCCCGAGTGGCAGTTGTACAACCATCGGGCCGGCCCGCTGCCCAACAGCCGGCCTCAATCGTATCTCGAGCGCGAGCCCGCCGATGAGATCGTGCTGCTGCCCTACGGTTGCACCCGGCTGCGCATCACCGAGTTTCCCGTCGTGAAGTGACGGCTGGCCCGCCCTTCTCACGAGGTTCTGAACGGGATGGCGGCTGAGTTCGATGTGGGAAGCAGGAAACCCTGAGACGCCTTGTGAAGGGCGGGCCCAGGCAAAACCGCCCAACTTATGTGCTTGGTGAATTGCCTCGAAGAGGAAAGCAAGCTGCCCGGGCCGGCGGAGGTCCGGCCTCGTCAGCGGGAGTTGCCGGTCTTCAGAGTTTCGGAGGCGGTTTTGCCGAGGCCCGAATTTCTCCTTGAGAAACTGGGGTCAGGGGCGGCAGCTCGCGGCTGCGTCCCGCGCGCAGGATTGCGCCGGGCATGTCCGCCCGGGGTTGGTCGAGGGCCTCGGCCCGGGCGCGCTCGATCAGCGCCAGCAGCGCCCGGTAGTCCGCGTGGTTGGTGCTGTCCAGGGAGACGGCGGGCGCGCCCGCGGCATCCGGCGCGGCGTGGCGGGCCGGTTTGAAGACGTCCGGCGGCTGGTGTTTTTGGGTGATCAAGGGCAGAGGCGCGGGGCGCGCCTTGCGTTCCCGGCACCAGCCCAGGCCCGCTCCGGCGGGGCCGCGCGGCAGGGGCGCCCGGAGCAACCGGCTGTGTGCGGGCGTCTGAAGGTTGACCCAATCGCTCCCGATCTCCCGTTCGTGGCAGCGCAGGCAGCCGGCCTGGTCCATGCGCGCCAGCAGAGGCCCGGTCAGGCGCATGATCGCTCCGTTGGTGGCGAAATCCGTGAAGTCCCAGGCGCCGTAATAGTTGCAGTTGGCGTCCATCCAGGCCAGGAGCAGGTCGCGCTCGGGCCGCGTCAGGCCGGGCAGACGTTCCTTGTGCCCGCTGAGCAGCAGCCCGGCCAGGGGCGCGGCTCCGGAGCCGTGCCGCCGCGGCGGCAAGATCTCGGCGGTCTCCACCTTGGAGTTCTCGCAGTTCAGGAACCCGGTGAGCGTGTTCTTCAGCAGCGTTTCGTAACTCAGGTTGAATGCCCAGGTCCAACCGCCGGACAGATCGATCCCGCCGGCGATGTCCTCGATCCCGCCATGGCAGCGCACGCAATGGCGGTCCAGGACCGGCTGGATGCGGGTGGAGTAATCGATCGGTCCGCTGCCCCAGGTTTCCGGGCGGAGCTGCGCCGGGGGCTTGCGCAACGCCGACACCACCCGGGTGGTGTTCAGCGCGGCCACGTCGTCATTGGGCACATGGCATCCCTGGCATGGGCGCATCCTTCCCGGGGCCGCTTGGATGAAGGTTCTCATGCTCTGAACCAAACGGCCCTCGGCGTCGAGGGCCTGGAAGTAGAGCGCCTTGCCGGGAGGCGCTTCGAAGAAGGCCGAGCCGTCCTCCTCCACCGGGACCGTTCCAAGGATATTCTTCACGTCATAGGAACCCTGCCAGCTTACCAGGAACGCCTGGTTCCACCAGCGCCCGCCCGGCGGCGCGCCTGTGATCCGCGAAGTGGTTTCGATCACCCGCAGGCGCTTGACCGTGCCGCGTTTCACGCGCTCGAGCCCCGGGTAGATGTCGTGCGCCTGGAACAACGCGGGCGCGCCGGCCGCCAGGGCAGAGGCGTGGGTCAGCGGGCGCGGCTGCGCTTTCGCCGGCAGGGGCGAAAAGCACGAGAGATCGGGCTCGCGCCGGATGACGAAGCGGAAGCCGTAGCGGTCGATGAGTTCGATGACGCCGTGAGGGCCGTGCGCCTCGGCGTTGTTGGCGATCAGGACCGAGTCCTCGTCCAGCGGCCAGGGGTCGCATGGGCCCCGCTTCAGGCCCTGGTCCATCTCGGTGGGGTACTCGGGGGTGAAATTGGCCAGGGCCGCCAGGCTGTTCTTGCCCAGGTGCGGATCGATCATGGCAATGGCGCCGACCGATTGCCCGTTGTGCGGGGTGAGGGTGGCCACGACCAGGCGGCTGCCCGGCACCGGCCGCGCGTCCATCACCGCAGTGGGCTTGGCCAGGTTGTTCTTGAAGAAGGCCGTCTCCAGCGTGCCGTCGGGGTTCATCGTCCACAGGCTCTGCATATAGAGGGCCGTTTTGTCCACGTACTCCCAACGCCCCAGCAGCAGCCGCCCATCCGGCAGCACTGCGGGGTCGAACTCGGTGGCGTTGTTGACGGAAATGGAGCGTGCCTCGCTGCCGTCGGCGTTCATGGTGTGGAGGGTGGCGACATGGTTGTTGAAGCACATCACCAGGCCGGCGGTGCGGGTGCTCACAAAAGCAATGCGCCCGTCGGGCAGGTGGCAGGGGGAATAGTCATGATGCCCCTCGCCGATCAGGCCCTCGGGCCGTTCCCGGCACAGCGCCCCGGCGGTGGGCCGGGTCAGCCTGCGCAAGCCCCGGCCGTCCAGGCCGATCTCGAAGATCGCGGTGTCGCCCTTGGCTTCCCCCTTGAACGCGAAGAGCAGACGCCGGCCGTCGAAGGACAAATCCGGGTCCCGGTACACGCCCGGGCCGCACGTTTCCGGCGTGGCCGGATCGATGACCGCCCGGACGCGCTGTCGTTCCATGGGCTCCCAGGGATTCTCGATTACGTAGATGCCGCCGCCGGGGCGCCACTCCAGGTGGTCGTCGTAGATGTGCGCCGAGAAATAGGGCTGCCGCTTGACGAACAGCAGGGGCGCGTCCAGCCGCAGCAGGCGGATTTCGCGCGTCAGTTCCAGGAACTCGTCGATGCGCCCGCCGAGGTCCTGGTCCTCGGCTTCCAGGCGTCGGCGCATCTCCTGGTAATCCCGGGAGAAGCTGTCCAACCGCCGGCGCAGTTCGCGGCGGCGATCGTCGCCGCCCCGCGCCGGGGCGTCATCGAGGGTGCGGCGCAGGCTCGAGAGCGCGTCGCGGGTGAAACCGCGTTTGAGCTGCGCCAGCCGCTGCTGCCGCTCGAAGGCCTCCTCGTCCAGCGCTTCGAACACCACCCGGCCTTGACCCTTGGCGGTGTGGTTGACGCCCACCCAGCTCGCAAACCGCCGCTGCTTTCCCTCCAGCCGGTATTTCACCACGCTGTCGGCGTGGGCGAAGAGCCCGTCGGCAAAGGCGCGCTCGCCGACTTTCAGCGGTTGGCCATCCGGGCCCCGGTTGGTGGAAAACTCGCCCCACCCGACCTGCACAAGCACGGGCGTCAGATTGGCCAGGCGCTGGGTTTCGCCGCCGGCCCCGAGCAGCACCGGTTCGCCCCAGACGGCCTGGCCCCAGGAATAACCGGTGGCGCGCAACACCAGGGTGCGCACGCCGGAGACGTCCAGTTCCAGCCGCTGGGCCGGTTGGTGGCCCGCCATCGGCTGACTGCGAACGTGTGTCGGTGTGGCGCCGGAGGCGGCCCAGGGAGCTGGGAACAGCGTCAGGCACAGCAGCCACTCCAGGAGCGGCCGTGGGCTCGGGCTGGGTATGGTTCGCGGGAGGCTCACTCGGTCAGCTTGAGATTCAAGCGGCGGGCCAGATCGTAATCGCCGATAAAGACCCACCAGTTGTTCAGAGGGCGCCCCTGCCAGCTCAGGCCATTGTCGGGTCCGGGCAGATGTTGCATCCAATAGACGAACCAGCGCAGGCTGTTGCCGCCCCAGCGGCTCGAGTCCATCGGCGCCTTGCGTCCGGAGCCGTCCGGTTTCCAGTCGTCCATGTCCGTGAGCACCGCGCGCGGGTTGGCCCAATCGTAATCGCGCTCGGCGTTGGGCGGGTAATGCGCCCAGCCGCAGCCGGGGCGCACGATCTTGTGCGAACGGTCGCTGCCCACAAAACGCCCCCAGAAAAGCAGGTCCGGCCATTGAGCGGGCGGGGCGCCATCGCGGCCGTCCACATGGTTGAGCACCGCCTCGATCTGGTGCATGTGGTCCTCGACCGCCTCGGAGGCGCCGCGCTGGTAGTTGTAGTGATAGACGGTGTAGGTGTGTTGATACACGGGCAGGTCCTTGGGATCCCGGTCGCTGTTGCTGACGTCCCCGTGGGGGCTGGCCATGTTGGATTCCCAGAGGTCCACCTTGCCGCCGTGGTAGCCCCAGATCCAGACCTCGCGCACGCCCCGGTTTTCCACCCAGTCCTGGAGCCGGGCCTCGAGAGCGATCCGGTTGTAATCGGTCATGGGCGTGCGGTGGCCGGGCTTGGCAAAGGTGGGCAGGGGCCGGAGGAACTCGAGGCTGCCGGCGATTTCGTAGCGGAGAGCGGGCCGGGCGGAGGCATTCTTGAAACCGAGGTAGCGCGAGCCTTCCTCGAGCGCCCGCAGGGCCTCGCGGGTTTGCCGGAGAGTCTTGGCGCGGGTGGCTTCCAGCGAGGCCCCCCAATCGCCGGTCGCCTGGAGGTCGATGTTGGTCCCGTTGGTGGGAAAGTAGTGCACCACCAGCACCGGGAGGGTGAACGAGGAGGGGATGCGTTCGGCCGCCCCGGCCAGCGCCGCGGTCAGCAGCGCCAGAAACGGAGTCCAGGCGGCCCATCGGGAGCGGGGGGTTGCGCGCATGGGCTTTCCTTTACGAAATGGCCGCCGCCCGCGCCAGCAAAAACGCCGGTGGAATTCTTGCGGGATTCCGCCCTGGCGGGCGTGTTCCGGGTAAGATGACGAAAGAAAGGTTGCACACCATGAATCGAATCAAGACCGCTCTTGGCTGTTTCCTGTGGGCCTGCTGGGTGCTGGGGGCGCCGACGCTTCCGGGCGCCCAGACTCCGACCGCCGTCCCTCCCCCCCCCGCTGCTCCCAAGGCCCCGGCCCCCCTGGAGGATCCCTGGACGCGG
>JAKLEJ010000019.1 GCA_022711695.1 Verrucomicrobiota bacterium
AGATGGAACGGCTGGCCGGGCAGGTCAAGGGCATCCTGGACCAGGTGCCCGGCGCGGGCGAAGTCGAGTTCGAGGCGCAGGGCCGCGCCCCGGTCCTCGAGATCATCCTCAAGCGCGACGCGCTGGCGCGCTACAACCTGCACGCCGCCGACGTGAACCGGGCGGTGGCCACGGCCCTGGCGGGGCGGACCGTCGGGCTGGTCTATGACGGCAACCGGCGCCATGAGGTCGTGGTGCGGCTGCGCGGCGAGCTGCGCGACCGCATCGACCAGATTCGCGAGCTGCCCATCCAGGTGGGCGAGTACGGCATGCTGCCGCTGCGCCAAGTGGCGGAATTGCGCACGGTCTCGAGCGTCGATCCCATCGTGCGCGAGGATGGCCACCGCCGTGTCGCCATCATGGTCAACCTGCGCGGTCGCGATGTGGAAAGCTTCGTCCACGAGGCCCGCGCCAGGATCGCCGCGTCAGTCAAGCTGCCCGACGGCTACAACATCGAGTTTGGCGGGCAGTTCCAGAACCTCCAGGAGGCCCGGCTGCGCCTCCTGGTGGTGGTGCCGGCGGCGCTGGTCCTGATCTTCCTGCTGATCTTCATCGCCTTTGGCAGCCTGCGGCAGGCTGCCCTGATCTACACCGGCATTCCCCTGGCCGCCACCGGCGGCGTCTTCGCCCTCTGGCTGCGCCACATGCCCTTCAGCATCACTGCCGCCGTCGGCTTCATTGCCCTCAGCGGCGTGGCGGTGCTCAACGGCGTGGTCATGATCAGCTATTTCAACGAGCTGCGCGAGCAGGGCCGCGGCGTGCGGCAGGCCGTCCTGGAAGGCGCCGCCACCCGGCTCCGCCCGGTGCTGATGACCGCATTTGTCGCCAGCCTCGGCTTTGTGCCCATGGCCATCGCCACCGGGCCGGGCGCCGAAGTTCAGCGCCCCCTGGCCACCGTCGTCATCGGCGGCATCCTTAGCTCCACGTTCCTGACCCTGATCCTGCTCCCGGTGATTTACACCTGGTTCGAGCGAAAAGAATCCGGCGCGGCAGCCCCCGCTCCCGCCCCCGCGGAGGCGCCGGCCCCCGCCGCCTCATGAACGCTCCTCCCGCTTCGCCCTGGCAGCCCGAATCTCCTCGGGGGCCATTCGCGTTGCGGCCGGGACACTCAACCAAACCCTGACCATGACAACACGGCAACTCGAATGCGGCCTGCTGGCCGGTCTTTTTGTGTTCTCCGGCGCGGCGTCGGCGGCCGAACCGGGCGAACCGGTTTTCCAGGACAACTTCATCGGCGCGCTGGCGGAAGGCTGGGCGTGGGAGCGCGAGGACCGCGCCGCCTGGCGGGCGGGTCCCGCGGGGCTCGAGGTGCGCGTGCAGCCGGGCAACATGTGGGGCGGCGCCAACAATGCCCGGAACGTGCTCGTCCGGCCCATCCCCGTTCCCGCCGAGGCCCCGATCGAGATCTCCGTCGCCTTGAGCAACGCGCCCACCGCCCAGTGGGAGCAGGCCAACCTGGTTTGGTACTATGACGGCGGCAACATGGTGAAGCTCGGGCAGGAACTGGTCACCGGCCGGCTCTCGATCGTCATGGGGCGCGAGGAGAACGACCGCGCCCGCACTGTGGCGATCGTTCCCCTCGACGACCACGCGGTCGAACTGCGCCTCCAGGCGTTCCAGAACCGCTTGCGCGGACAGTTTCGCACCCGCCACTGGACCGGCTGGCGCGACATCGGCGAGTGCGATCTGCCCGTGAAAGGCCCGCCCAAGGCCAGCCTGCACTTCTACAACGGCCCCGCCAACGAGGAGCATTGGGTGAAGGTCAACCGCTTCGCCGTCCGGCGCCTGGGGCCGGCGGCGGCCGACTGGCCGCGCCAGCGCGTTCGGGAGAACGTCTGCCGCCTGGCCAGCGGAGGCCCTCCGGCCAGCGCCATGGGCGCTTTGGCGCTGGCGGACGGCCGGTTCGCGCTGGCCAACGACCTTCGCGCTCTGCGCGATGACCCCAAGGCCGCGTGCGAGCAGCGCGTCTTCCTGCACCAGGACGGCAGTTACGGCTGGACCTGGGACCGCCGCGCCTCCTCGGGACGGCAACCGGTGAGGGTGGGCGCCGGCATGGGCCGTGTTGACGAGGACAGCCGCAATGCGCCGCGTTTTCCCCTCGAAGGCGTCGGCGGCGTGGCGAAGGCCAGGTCGTTCGAGCTGAACACGGACGCCGTGACCCGCTTGGAGAACGACCATGGCGACCACAACCTCTCGGCCGAAATCTGGCTCACCGCCGCCCAGCCCGGCTGGCCGGCCACGCACCGGATCCGCATCGAGTTCGATTGGTACGGCCGGGAAGCCCTCGGCCAATCCCTGAACGACGGGCGGCGCGATTACGAGTTCGTCGAGCCCAAGGCGGGCGCCGGGCAAGCGCCGGGCACGTTTGTCTATCGCATCAGCGGGTTTCGCGGCGCGCCGCCCGCGGTGAATCTCCAGGCGTTTGTGACCGATGCCGTTCGGCGCGGCTTGCCCGCGGTTTCGTCCATCCTCGGTGTCTGGTTCGGCAACGAAGTCTGGGACGGCTCGCGCGGGGGCACCCTGGTCACCCGGCTGGACCTGCTCCTGGACGGCCAGCGCTATTCGAGCGCCCCCTCCGTCCCCGCCGCCCGGGCGAAATAGGGCCCGGCCCCGCGGCGCCGGTTCGCGGCCTCGCGAGCTTCAGCGCTTTCCAATAAAGCGAGAGTGGCGCCTTCAGGCGGGCCTGGTGTCACAGAATGTGATGCCTGGCCTGGGCAAGCTGGGCGGAGCCCGACCCATGGCCTTCAGCGAGCACGGCGCGTTGATGGCCGCGATGGTCTTGAGCAGCCCGCGTGCCGTGGCGATGAGCGTGTATGTCATCCGCGCCTTCATCGAAGCCCATATCTCCACGCTCACCGCCTGCCGCTAGTCGCTGATTCACGAGTGCGTGACCGGCCAGCGGCGGATCACCGATCGAATCGGGTATCGCGCGCCAATACGGACTCTGTTACCTTCCTGGCCATGAAGACGATTTCGCTCAAATTGCCGGACCGCCTGTTGGAACTGCTGGAAGCAGAGTCGCGCGCGCGGCGCACCACCAAATCGTCCCTGGTGCGGGAGTGCCTGGAAAAGGCGCTGGACGCGCGCGCGTCCGGCGGCCAGGCCACCTGCTACGATCTGGCGCGTGACCTGGCCGGGTCGGTGAAAGGGCTGCCGCGCGATCTGGCCACCAATCCGAAATATCTGGAGGGCTTTGGGCAATGAAAGGCGCGGTGCTGCTCGATACCGGGCCATTGGTGGCGTTTCTCGCCGCTGGCCTGGAGCATCATGTGTGGGTCTGCGATCAGTGGAAAAGGCTGCACCCCCCGCTGTTGACTTGCGAGCCGGTGCTCACGGAAGCCGCTTTTCTCCTGAAGCGGGAAGGCCGGGAGCCCGACCCGCTCTTTGCATTACTGGAGCGCGGTGTATTGCGGGTGGGATTGGCGGTGGAGGATCAGCTAGCGGATCTGCGCGCACTGATGCGCCGCTACCGGGACCGCCCCATGTCCCTGGCCGATGCCTGTCTGGTCCGGCTGGCGGAATTGCATCCGGGCGCCAACATCTTCACCTTGGACACGGATTTCCGCATTTATCGCCGACACGGCAACAAGGTCATCCCGGTGTTGATGCCGGAGGCATGAAACGGCCGCCAACGAAACGCAGTCCGGCCAAAGTTATAAAGCAGGCCGACTGTAATCCCACAAACCGAAGAAACCAGTCATCGCTGACCCATCCGTTGTCGGTGATCCCGTCGTCTACCCCCTCGACCATTCGGGGCGCCGCCCCGGATTATGGTTGCGACGCCGGCATTTGACGAATGGGGCCGCATCTGCTTCTTTCAAGCCATGAACGAGGCGATCGCGCGGTTCCAGAGAATGCTCCAGGAAAACCCGGAGAACGAGCTGACCCGGTTCAGCCTGGGCAAGGCGTTCTTTGACCAGGGGGATTACGCGTCCGCCCGCGAGCACCTGGCCCAGGCGGTGGCCAGCCGGCCCGACTGGATGGCCGCGCAAATCCTGGTGGCGCGGTGCGAACTGAACCTGGGCCAGAACGAAGCCGCCCGGGTCTCGCTCGAACGCGCGCTCGACCTGGCGCGCAAGCAGGGCCACGTGGGGCCGCTGGCGCAGGTCGAGGAACTGCTGCGGCAGCTCAACGCGTCCAAGGCCTAGCCGCGGCAGCAGTCCGGTCCCCTCGCCGATTTGCTCGATCCGTCTCCGTGGGCTTGCCACGGGCGGGCATCCGCCCCCCGGCGGCCGCCTTCCGCGGGTCACTCCCCGCTCCCCGCGGGACGAGGCGTCCAGCCGCAGGCGCGCAGCGCCCGGGGGATTTCTTCGTTGGCCATGAACAGGCGCCAGCACAGGCCGGTGCGGTGGTTCTCGATCATGACCACGATGGGGCCCTGGTCGATGGCCAGGTACCCCGGCTCGAACCAGTCGCGGTCCAGGTTGAAGGCGTCGCGGAACCCGAAATCCCCCCACAGGCGTTTGCCCAGGACATGGTAGTAGTGTTTCAGCGCGGCCATGGATTCCCTCGGCACATAGGGCATGGCCGAGAGGGCGGCGGTCGGGGCCACGGTCCCGTTGTCGTGACGGGGTTCGAAGGCCCGGTAGCCGTCGGGTCCCCGGCAGGCCGTCAGGCCCCAGACGGTGTGGCCATAGCCGGCGTGCCCGCCCGGGTTGGCCACGGCGTAGGCATGGTGGATGCGCGAAATGGCGCGGTTGTTCTCGAAGTAGTTGCAGAGCGGATCGCTCCAGGGCCGGGGATCGAAGCCCAGGAAGGAGTAGTGCGTGAAGAACAGCGGCCCGCCCATGGGCCATCCCACCGGTTGCCGGATGCCGAAGTAGGCGTTGCCGTTCGCGAATTTTGCGGGGTCGGGGCCGATCCAGCCGTTGGTGTAGCAGGAGGCCGGAATTGGGTGGGTAGGCGAGGCCAGGGCCAGCAAGTACGTGATCAGGCACTCGTTGAAATGGCCGCCGATGCGGTGGTTGATCTTCCAGCCGTGGTTGGGAGACCAATGCCAGAGCAACTGGCCGCCCTTGGGTTCCCCCAGGTGCCAATCCCACTCGACCGCCTCCCACAATCGGGTGGCGCGGGCGCGAATCGCGCGCTCGGTCGCGTCCACCCCCATGAAATACCGGCGGGCGGCGAGCAGGCCCTGGACCAGGAAGGACGTCTCCACCAGGTCCCCGCCGTCGTCGAAGCGGGAGAACGGGATTGTCGCCCCCGTTTCCCCGTTCAGCCAATGCGGCCAGACGCCGTGGTAGCGCCGGGCTTTCTCCTCCAGGAAGACCAACATTCCGAGAATCCGTTCGGCGGCGGCCGCCCGGGGAACGAATCCCCGCTCCGCGCCCACCAGGATGGCCATGATGCCGAAGCCCGAGCCGCCGCTGGTGACCCGGTCGCCATCCCCAAACCCCTCGAGCGCCAATCCGCTGGTCGGATGCCCGTAATGCCAGAAATACCGGAAGGTCGCCTCCTGCACCGAGGTCAGCAGTTCCTCGTCGCTCATGGCCCGCGAGACGGCGCCGGCCACCGCCGAGGTCGCGACTTCAGATCCCCCGCTCAGGCCCGAGACCCGGTAGAAGAACTCGACGCCGTTCTCGCCCAGGTAATCGCTGTGGACGGTGTGCCGTTGCGGCCGCGCCGTCAATCGCTCGAAGGGGCCGTCGCGTTCGCGCGCCCGCCAGACGTGCCAGACCGTGGCGTTCCCGGCTGGGTCCGGTCCCCAGACGACATCAATGCGACGTTCATGTCCCGTCACGGCCAGCTTGACGGCCTTGGCAAGCGGCTGTGAGGGGACGGGGGCCGGCTCTTCGCGGGGGCCCGCGCCCGTTTCCGGCCAGGCCCCGCAAACGGCTCCCGCGGCCGCAAGGCCGCCGAGAAGCCAAGCCAGCCTGGCCAGGCACAGAAGGTGCGTGGGTGTCTTCATGATCCGTGCGCACTCTACCCCGAATCTCTCAAAATGGAACTCGCGTTTCGGCTCGATCACGGGAAACGGTCCGCGCGGCCGCAGGCTGGATAGACGGTGTATAACGGCCACCGCGATCCCCGCGCTGGACACGGCAAGCGTTCAGGGGCTAGGTTTCAGCAGTCCGGGACCGGCGCTGCGGCAAACGGGGCGCGGTCGGGGAGTTGGTGGATCGAGTGATCGATCAGGAAAGCAACCGATGACAGAAGCGCCAAAGCCATTCAGAAAGAGACGCATCAGCTTCGCAGGCGTTCTTCTGGCGGCCTTCCCGAGCATGAAGAACGCATTCTTTTGCCTGGCGCTGGTGTCGGGCCTCGCTTTGCCCGGAGACGCCGCCACCGCCCCCGCTGCCGGGGAAACCAGCGCGGGCTGGGTCAAGTCCTCAGCCAACCCGGTGCTGGGCGGCGGGCTGGGCACGTGCTTTGACGTGGCCGTTGTGCCGGAGGAGGGCCGATACCGGATGTGGTTTTCCTGGCGGCCCAGAAAGAGCGTCGCGCTGGTGGAGAGCGCCGATGGAGCGCGTTGGAGCGAACCCCGGATAGCGCTCGGGCCGAATCCGGCGAGCCAATGGGAAGAGGACATCAATCGGCCGGTGGTGGTGAAGCGCGGTCAGCTCTACCACTTGTGGTACACCGGCCAGGCGGCGGGGCGTTCGCGCATTGGCTACGCCACCGGCAAGGACGGAGAGGTCTGGGCTCGCGCGAGCGCGCAACCGGTGCTCTGGCCCGACCAACCCTGGGAGAAGGTCGCCGTCATGTGCCCGCATGTGTACTGGGACGAGACAGCCGGCCGTTTCCGCATGTGGTACTCCGGCGGCGACCAGTACGAGCCGGACGCCATCGGCTACGCCACCAGTCCGGACGGCCGGACCTGGACGAAACACCCTGAGAACCCGATCTTCCGCGCGGCCCCCGGGAGCGCCTGGGAACGGCACAAGGTGACTGCCTGCCAGATCGTGCGCCGCGGGGATTGGCACTACATGTTCTACATCGGCTTCCGCGACGAGGACCATGCGCAGATCGGCATCGCCCGCTCGCGCGACGGCATCACCGGTTGGCTGAGGCACCCCGCGAATCCGATCATCCGTCCCGGCAAGGACCAGTGGGATCACGACGCCTGCTACAAGCCGTTTGCCCTGTTCGACGGGCGCCAGTGGCTGCTCTGGTACAACGGCCGCCGCGGCTCCGTGGAACAAATCGGGCTGGCGACGCATCCGGGGGAAGACCTCGGGTTTTGAGGAGCGTCGGGTCCTGCCGAAATGAAGCGGGCCCCTGGCTTTCGGCGAAAGCGTGCGGGGGCCTTGCATACTCCGCAGTCCGTGGGATACCCGACACTGACCCCTCACCCTTCCGTCTCCGCATCCGATGGGGAGAGGGCGTCCGCAGGGCGGGGGAGGGGAACTGGGTCCGGCCCTGAAACAGGCTGTCACCTCGTATGACAAAACGAGCAGGACAAGACGCTGGAATTCGGCATAACGAAGCCCCCTTCGTTCTCTTGCTTATCTTCTGCGAGAACTCCGGTTCGTTGGTTCGCCTCGGTCCATATCCGGATTAGCCCTTTTCACGCCCGGAACCCGGCGAGGAGGGCGGCTCGGGCGGCTCTCCCGGCAGCGGCCGCAGACGGACCATTGTGGCCCCTTCGCCCCCGTAATGCGCGCCAGCCGTCGAGAACGAGGCGACGAAGGGCATCTTCGCCAGCGCGGCCTGGACGGTCTGGCGCAGTTGACCGATGCCTCGGCCGTGAATGACCCGGACCTCGAGGATTCCCTTTTCCCGGCAGGCCTCCAGGTAGCTCAGCACCACCTCCTTCACGTCCTGCGGACGGAAGCTGTGCAGGTCCAGTTCCCCGCTGGGCGGCAGTTCGACCGGCCCGCTCTCATCTGTGTTGGAAGTTGGATTCACCCTGCTTCGGGGCCGCCTGCGTCCGGCCGTTGAGAGATGCCCCCGTATGGTTATGTCGCCCAAAGCCGCCGGATGATCTTCAGGAGCGCCAGGCTGCTGACGACAAAGACCGCGAGCAGCAGCGCCGCCTGGGGCAGACGCCCGTAAAGGAAGTTGCCGACGGTGAACAGCGACGACCAGATGACCGCGCAGCCCGCGGTCCAGCCCAGCAGCGCCAGCGGGATGTTCTCACGCGGTCCCGCGGGCGTCGTCTCCTCGCCGGCTTCGCGGCGGATGGGCGCCCAGCCGGGGCCGAACGGGCGGGTTTTGCGATAAAAGCTCACCAGCGTCTGGCGGTCGGTCTGGGGCCCGAGCAGGGCGGTGAGAAGCCAGCAGACGGTGGTGACAGCCACTGTGATCAGGAGGGCGTAGTGAGTGCCGAGGTCCACGTGCGCCTGCTTTTTCAGCACCAGCAGCAGCACGGAGACGCCAAACGAGCTGACCATGGCCACCACTTCGCACCAGGCGGTGATCCGCCACCAAAACCAGCGCAGCAGGTAGAGCAGCCCCGTGCCGGCTCCCACCTGCAGGATGATGTCGAAGGTGTCCTTGGCCGTGTCCATCAGATAGACCATCCCGGACGAGCAGACAAACAGCCCGAGGGTGGTGAGGCGGCCCGCCAGGACGTAGTGTTTCTCGGCGGCGTCCCGGCGCACGAAGCGCCGGTAGAAATCGTGCACCAGGTAGGACGAGCCCCAGTTGAGATGGGTGAGGATGGTCGAGGAGTTTGCCGCGATCAGCCCGCCGACCATCAAGCCAATGAAGCCCACCGGCAGGAACTTGAGCATGGCCGGGTAGGCGATGTCGTGCCCGAGCAGCTTGGGATCGAGATTGGGGAAGGCGGCCTGGATGTCCGAGAGCTGCGGGTAAACGATCAGCGAGCAAAGCCCCACCAATATCCACGGCCAGGGGCGGAGCACATAATGCGCCACGTTGAAGAAGAGCACCGCCCCCAGCGAGTCCTTCTCGGATTTGGAGGCCAGCATGCGCTGGGCGATGTAGCTGCCGCCGCCGGGCTCGGCCCCGGGATACCAGGTGGCCCACCACTGCACCGCCAGCGGCATGACGAACACCGCCACCGCCATCTCCCAGTTGCTGGTGAAGTCCGGGAGAATGTTCAGGTAGTTCAACAGGGTCTTGCCGTCGGGCGCCAGCATGGGCTGGGACAGTTTCTCGACCATCACGCCCAGGCCGCCCACGTGCTGGACCGCGAACCAGGCCGCCGCGATCACCGCCGTCATCTTCAGGAAGAACTGGATCATGTCGATCACCAGCACGCCCCATAGCCCCGAGTGGGCGGCAAACACCACGTTCAGCAGGCCGCACAGCAGCAGGGTCTGCCAGCGCGGCAGGCCAAAGAGCACGTTGGCGATCTTGCAGGCCGCCAGGTTCACCGACGCCATGATCACGCAGTTGAAAAAGAAGCCGAGATAGACCGACCGGAAGCCCCGCACCACGCCCGCGGCTTTTCCCGAGTAGCGAATCTCGTAGAACTCGAGATCGGTCATGACCTCGGAGCGGCGCCACAGCCGGGCGTAGAAGAACACCGTGGCCACGCCCGTCAGCACGAAAGCCCACCAGCACCAGTTGCCGGCCACGCCCTGCCGGCGGACGATGTCCGTGACCAGGTTGGGCGTATCGCTGCTGAACGTGGTCGCCACCATCGAGAGCCCCGCCAACCACCAGGGCACCGACCGGCCCGAGGCGAAGAACTCGGTCGTGCTCTTCCCGGCGCGTTTCCCAAAGAAGAGCGCCGGCACAAAACATAGCAGCAGCGAGGCCAGGACGATCAGCCAGTCCACCAGTTGGAGTTTCATGCGCCCGAGGGAATATCATGCCCGGCGGCGCTCCGCAACCCGCGTGAATCCGCGTCGAATGGCTCCGGGGTTATGCAGCGAAAGCCCTTGCCGAACGCGCAGCCGGTTGCCGGCGCAGGGGAGGCGTGGATTCACATGTTCCGGCCTCCGGCCGGAATGCCACATACAGAAGCTTGAATGGCACGCAAGCTGACGAGCCTTGTCATTGCAGACGAAGGCGAGCAGGACGATTGCCGGGGCGAGGATCCGGGTTCCGCCTCAATTCGTGCCGCCCGCCGCTGGGAGGGCGAGCGTCCTCGCGAGCCCTGACTCGACTGGGCCGCCGGAGTTCGAGCAGCTCTATTGCCCGCCGCCGCCCCCCGGGGCGCGGATGTCGTAGGCGAAGAGTTCGTCGAGCTGCCGCAGGTAGAGGCGTCCGCCGCAAACGACCGGATGGGTGAGCGTGACGTCCTTGTCCTGGCGCGGCATCGGGAACCGGCTGATCACTGTGGCCGCCTCGGGGGTGGCCTTGACCAACAGCATTTCCCCGTCGTTGTCCAGGCAGTAAAGCAGGCCCTCCGCGTGGGTGAGGGAGACCTTGCCGAGTTCCTTGGCCTGGTAGCGCACCTTGCCGGTGGCCAATTCCACGCAGTGAAGCCCTTTATTGTACATGCGGCAGCCGCTGCCGTAGAGCAAGCCGTCCAGCAGGACCACGCCGCCGTGGCAGTTGTCCAGCCGCGTGCCGTGCCAGAGCTGGCGCACCTGGCGGTGGTCCGGGCTGATCTCGACGACGCGCGCGCCCGCTTTGTGCCCGCTGGAAACGAAGACCCGGCCCTGGTCGTAAATGGGCGAGGTGACGTTCTGGTCGCAAAAGCTCTCGTGGGGGTGGCTCCAGAGCAGGCGGCCGGTCTGAAGATCCACTCCCAGGAAGGTGTTTCGGGCCAGGGTGATGAACTGCCGCACGCCGCCGTGCACCGCGACGATCGGCGAGGAATAGGCGCAGCGGTCGGCGATCTCCGTGTTTGCCCAGAGGGTGCGCCCGGTCTTTTTATCCAGGGCCACCACCCGGCCCCGGACGCCGCCCGGCATGCACAGCACCTTGTCCCCGTCCACCAGCAGGTTTTCCGTGTAGCCCCAGATCCCAAGCGTGGCTTCGAACCGCTCGCGAATATCGACGCTCCAGACCCGCCGGCCCGTGGCCGCCTCCAGCGCCGTCAGGCTCCCGTGCGGCCCCAGGTGATACAGCAGCCCGTCGTCGTAGGTCGGCGTGGTCCGGGCTCCCGCTTGCGCCCCTTTCCACGCCTTGCCGTTGGCCGCTTTCCATTTCAGCCGGCCTTGCAGGTCCAGCGCCAGCACCATCTCGTCGTTCCCAAAATCCCCCGAAAAGTAGAGCAACCCCTCAGCCACCGACACCGCCGAATAGCCTTTGCCGCACTCGGCGAACCTCCAGAGCAGCCTCGGGCCTTCCTTCGGCCATTCTTTGAGGAGCCCCGTTTCCCGGGACAGGTTGTCGCGCAACGGGCCGTGGAAGGCTGGCCAGGAAGCGCTTTCGGCGGACGCGGCTGCCGCTCGCGCCGCCAGGGCCAGCCCCAGCATCAGGACCGTCAGGAATCGGCAGTGCTTCATCATCGTTGTCTGCCACAATGGCGGGGAGGTGCGCCGTTGGACAGAAAAAACCGACGCGGCGCCGCCCTTCCTTGAAATAAAGGCGCGAACACGTTCGTCTATGCCGGATATGACACGCTCCCCTGGCAGGTCGCGCGGAGGGCTGGCCGGATTTTGGCCGGACGCCGGGGCGTCGCGGCCGGTCTGGCGCAGGGCCGGTCGGCTGGCCCTGGCCTTGGCCGGGGCGGCCCTGCTGGCCGGCGTGGCTGCGGCCCCGGCGGCGGTCTTCAGCGTTCGCGACCACGGCGCGAGCGGGGATGGGCAGACGCTGGACACTGCGGCCATCGACCGGGCCATCGAAGCCTGCGCGGCCGCGGGCGGCGGCCAGGTGCGTTTTCCCCCCGGACGCTATCTCTCCGGCACGGTGCGGTTGCGCAGCCATGTGACGCTCCACCTGGAGGAAGGCGCCACCTTGCTGGGGACCACCAACCTGGACCTTTACCAGACCTTCAGCGCCACCAACGCGCTCCCGCGGCTGCGCGTCTCGCGCTGGCATCGCGGACTGGTCATGGCCGAGAACGCCGAGGACATCGCCATCGTCGGGCGCGGCGCGATCGACGGACAGCACGTCTTCGATCCCCGCGGCGAGGAGCGCATGCGCGGACCGCACACCCTCCTGCTCGGGCACTGCCGCAATTTCCGGCTCCAGGACGTGCTCCTGACCAACTCGGCCAACTACGCCCTCCTGTTCTTCTTCACCGACCAGGTCGAAGTGCGCAACGCCACCTTTGCCGGGGGATGGGACGGCGTCCATTTCCGGGGTTCGATCGAGCGGTTCTGCAACGACGTCCGGATCGTCGATTCCCGGTTCTACACCGGGGACGATGCCATCGCCGGCAGCTACTGGCGCGACGTGACGATCTCGAACTGCGTCATCAACTCCTCGTGCAACGGCGTGCGGCTCATCGGGCCGGCGGTTCATTCGGCCATCGCGCATTGCGACTTCTTCGGTCCGGGCCTGCACGAGCACCGCACCTCGCGCGCCCAGCGCCGCACCAACATGCTGGCGGGCATCTGCCTGCAGCCGGGGGCCTGGGAACCCATGGAGGGCCCCCTGGACGATTTTCGCATTTCCGACGTCACCATGAGGAATGTGGCCGCGCCCTTCCACATTGCCTTGCGCCAGGGCAACACCGCTGGGCGCATCCTCATCGAGCGTGTCAACGCCACCGGCGCCTACCGCGCCCCCTGCTCGGTGGAAAGCTGGGGCGATTCCTCCTTCAGCAATGTCGTCTTCCGCGACGCCACCTTCGAGTTCACCGGGGGCGGCGCGCCTGAACCCCGGCCCGCCGCGGTTCGCCCGCCCGGCGTGGACGCCCGCCCGCTCCCTGCCTGGGGCTTTTACGCCCGGCGTGTCCAGCGCCTGGTCTTCGACAACGTTCGCCTGCGCTTCGAAAAGACCGATCTCCGGCCTGCGGTCATCTGCGATGGGGTCGAGGCCGTCGAGTTCAACGACTTCAGCTTCCCGCAGCCTGCGGAGTCGCCGGCCCTGATGATTCTGGACGGGGCAGGGGAGGTCCGCGCCCGCGGCGGTGAGGTCTCCTTGACGACGGCGACAGGCGCCGGACTGACGGCGCTCGCGGAAGACGGCGCCAACCGCCTGCGGGCGGGCCGGCCGTTTTCGGTTCGGGTCTCGCTGCCTGCGGGGCCCCGGCAGGGTCTGGCGCAGGTGGAACTGGAGGCGGCGGGCCGCCAGCACTCGCGTTGGGTCTGGCTGCGTGCCGGTCAGAAGAGCGAAGTGACCTTCCACGGCCTGGTCGCGCCGACAGCCGGCCCTCTGGAACTGCGCTGCGGCGCCATCAAGGACAGCGTCAATGTCGAACCCTAGCCGCCAATTCCCCGTGAGCCACCCAAAGCGAACCGCGCCAGGAATGGCGCGCCAGCGTTTTGGAGTGCGGAGGCGCCAACCAATCCACCCATGAACTTCATCATTCCCCCAATTCGCCGACGCAGCTTCCTGCGTCAGGCGGCGCTGGCCGCCGCGCTGGCGCCGCAGGCTTTCCTGCTCCGTCAAGCCCGGGCGCAGAGCGGCGCTGCGGACGAGGACAAGAAGATCGAAGCGGCCCTTCCGGCGCGCGCCCCGGCGGCTCCGAAGCGGTCCCGCCGGCTGTTGATCTTCACGCTGAACGTGAACTACGGCGGCCATCCCTCCATCCTGACCGCCAATCGCGCGTTCACCCTCATGGGGAAGAAGACCGGCGCCTTCGAGACCGTCGTCAGCCGCGACCCGGCGGTGTTCGAGCGCTCGAGTCTGGCCGGGTTCGACGCCGTGTTTTTCAATAACACCGTCGGCAACTGTTTCGAGGACGCTCTCCTCCGCGAGAACCTGGCCGAGTTCGTCCACGCCGGCGGCGGGCTGCTGGGAGTTCACGGAACTTCCGTGGCCTTCACGCGGTGGCCCGGGGCCGTCGAGGATTGGCCCGAGTTCGGCCTCATGCTGGGCGCGCGCGGCGCCAACCATCGCGACAGCCGCGAGCAGGTCGTGCTCAAGGCCGAGGATCCCGATCACCCCCTCCTCCGGGCCTTCGGGGGAAAGGACTTCGACTACCGCGACGAGTTCTTCCGATTCGGCGATCCCTACTCTCGTCGGCGCGTGCGCGTCCTGCTCAGCATCGACAACGCCAAAACCGACGCCACCCAGGGCGGCGCCGCCCGCGGGGCCGTCTTCCGCAAGGACAACGACTACGCGCTCGCCTGGGTGCGGCAGTACGGCCGCGGCCGCGTGTTCTACTCGACCATCGCCCACAATCCCGACGTGTTCTGGGATCCCCGGATGCTCGAGTTCTACCTTGCTGCCGTTCAGTTCGCCCTGGGCGACCTGGCGGCGCCCACTCTGCCGAGCGCCTTTCTGACGCCGGCCGCGCGGGCGCAGGAACGACTGGGCTGGCGGCTGGCCCTTGACCCCGCGCCTTTGGCGGCGCCGACTCTCTTCGAGGCCATCGACCAGGCTTCCCGCGAGGGCGTCCGCCACCTCTGCGCCTCGAGCCGCCAACCGCTCGGCCCGACCTTGCCGCAAAGATTCGAGCCCGGGCTGAGCGCGGAGGACCGGCGACAGGTGCGCCTCAAGCTCGAAGGCGCCGCGCTCCGACTGGCGGTCTGGCAGATCGAGACGCCGCCCTCCGACGAGGCCGGTTGGCAGAGCCAGTTCGAGTTCGCCAGGCGCATGGGTGTCGAGACCATTCTGGCGCGTCCGCCGCGGGCGGCGCTCGGCATGCTTGATGAGCTTTGCCAGCGACATGAAGTGAACCTGGCGCTCGGCGGCGCCGAAGGCGCCGGCGCCGCCTCCAGCCTCGAGGAGACCCTCGCGAGCCTCCAGGGCCGCAGCCCGCGAATTGTCGCCTGCCTCGATTTGGGGGCGCTGTCCGCTGCTGGGGTCAAGCCAGCCCAGGCGCTGGCCCGGCTGCGCGACCGGGCGCTCCTGCTGCGCTTGGCTGGAGACGACTCCACCTGCAAGGAAGCGCTCTCCGAAGCCCATCGGATCGGGATCAAGCCCCTGACGTTCATCCTCCCACAACCGGCCGGGGCGGCGGATTCCTCCGCGCAGACGACCCGCCGGATCCAACACTTCGACCAAACCACCCTGGCTTTGGCAGCGCTTTAGATGCCGACCTTACCGAACCATCCATGAATCGACGTTCTTTTCTTGCCCGTGCCGCCGCGGCTTCGGGCGCACTCTCCGTTCCCTGGCTTGTGCCGTCCTCGGTTTTCGGGGCGGCTGGCCGGCCTGCCCCCAGCGGCCGCCTGAACGTGGGCCTGATTGGGCGCGGCCTGATGGGCCGCGGTCACTTGCACTGGCTGGCGGGCAATCCCGCCCTGCAGGTGCTGGGCGTCTGCGATGTGGATCGCTCGCGTTGCGAGGAGGGCAAGCGCCTGGTCGAGCAGTCCTACGCCGCGGATGCCGCCCGCGCCGGCTATCGCGGCTGCGCGGCCTACAACGACTATCGGCAGCTTCTGGCCCGGGCCGACCTGGATGCGGTGGTCATCGCCACCCCGGACCATTGGCACACCCTGCAGAGCATCGACGCCGCCATGGCGGGCAAGGATGTCTATTGCGAAAAACCGATCTCGCTGACCCTGCGCGAGGGGCGCCGCCTGGTGGAAACCGTGCGCCGCTACGGACGGGTCTTCCAGACCGGCACCCAGTACCGGTCCATCCCGACCATCCGCCAGGTCTGCGAGTTCGTTCGCCGCGGCGGGCTGGGCAAGGTCAAGTCCGTCTTCAGCATCTGGAGCAACCTGGGCTCGTTTATCGGGGGTGAACGTTTCAAGCCATACGCGCAGGCGATGAACCTGGCCAAGACCGCGGGGGCGATGACTCCGTTGGTCTTTCCCTTGCCGGAGACGCCCGTGCCCGAGGGCCTGGACTGGGACCTGTGGGTGGGACCGGCGGCGTGGCATCCCTACAACCCCACCTATCACATCAACCCCGCCCCGGGGGTGGTGCCCTGGTCGTTCTGCGAGGATTTCGGCGCCGCCTCCGTCACCTGGCACCAGTCCCACAGCGCGGACGTCATTCAATACGCGCTGGGCATGGAAACCAGCGGCCCCGTCGAGATCATCCATCCCTCCTCCGGGACCTATCCCACCCTCACCTGCCGCTACGCCAGCGGGACCCTTCTGCATTTCGTCGAACACTACGGCCTGGTGAAGAGCCTCTACCATGCGCTCCCGGCCTCCGCGCGCCTCGAGGGCCTCTTCGGCGGCGTCTTCGTGGGCGAGCGCGGCTGGGTGACTTCCAACTCCATCGGCGGGCCCGTCGAGGCGGCGCCCGAGAGCCTGTTCCAGGAGATGGACCTCAAGACGCGCGAGGTGAACATCGGCGCCAACAACCACCACGCCAACTGGCTCGAGTGCATCCGCACCCGCGCCCGGCCCAGCTCGCACGAGGAGATCGGCCACCGCTCCGCCTCGCTCGGCCATCTCGTGCTGTTGTCGTTCAAGCTGCAGCGCTCGCTGAAGTGGGATCCCGTTCGCGAGGAGTTCATCGGCGACGACGAAGCCAACCGCCTGCGCGCCCGCGCCCTCCGCGAACCCTGGCAAATGTAGCGCTGAGTCCGCGGCTAACCTCACCGGGGCCAAGCGGCGGCGACAGCCATTGCAGGAGACGCAGTCGGCTGACGGCACGAGATCGGCGCGCAGAGGACTGCACGCCCTGCCTCAAGCGCAGATTCGCCTCCGCCGGCCCGCGGGCGGCCGCTCCACCTATGAGCCCCCGCCGGGCGTGGTCTGGTTCGGTTAGAATGTCCCGATTAGCATGGCTTTTTTTGTCGCAACTTCCCAACTTTCGGCGCAGAATCACACGACTCTGTCATGAGCGCCGCTATCATAGTGCAAGGTCGTGTCCTTCGCCTGGGCCTGGCTCGCAGGCATTCCCGGCGTATTTTAGCCCCACGGTTGCGCACCACTGGCCGCCCGGATGGGCCTTGATTCTCCTTGATGAGCACCCCCTACCACGCCAAGTACTTTGCCTACGAGCTGACCAAACGCTGCCCTTCAGACAGCCTGGAAAAGCTCGCCGGCGCCTTGGCGGACGCGCAGGTGGACCTCAACCCGCACCAGATTGACGCGGCCCTGTTTGCCTTCAACTCTCCTCTCTCCAAAGGCGCTCTCCTTGCCGACGAGGTCGGCCTTGGCAAGACCATCGAGGCCGGGTTGGTGCTGTCCCAGCGCTGGGCTGAGCGGAAGCGCCGCATTTTGGTCATCACCCCCTCGAATCTCCGCAAACAATGGTACCAGGAACTCACGGACAAGTTCTTTCTGCCCTGCCGTATTCTCGAATCCAAGTCCTACAATGCCGCCATTCGCCAGGGGAAATTCAAGCCCTTCGAGGGCAAGGATATCGTCATCTGCTCCTACCAGTTTGCGCGCGCCAAAGCCGGTGACGTCAATGGCATGCCGTGGGACTTGGTGGTCATTGACGAAGCCCACCGCCTCCGCAATGTCTATAAGCCCTCCAACGTCATCGCCAACACCCTCAAGCTGGCGCTCGGCAAGACGCCCAAGCTGCTGCTCACCGCTACCCCGCTGCAAAACTCGCTGCTGGAGTTGTTTGGCTTGGTCAGCTTTATCGACGAGCACACCTTTGGCGACCTCAAGAGTTTCCGCGAGCAATTCACCAGCCTGACTCAAGACCAGGTCTTCGCCACCCTCAAGTCACGGCTCAGGCCGGTTTGCCACCGGACCCTTCGCCGCCAAGTCCTGCCATATATTAAGTACACCAGCCGCCACCCCCTGGTGCAGCCGTTCACGCCGGAAGAGGGCGAAGACCGCCTCTACAACCTCGTTTCCGAGTATCTCCGGCGCGACAATCTCCAGGCCCTGCCCGCCAGCCAGCGGTCGCTGATGACGCTGGTCTTGCGCAAACT
>JAKLEJ010000190.1 GCA_022711695.1 Verrucomicrobiota bacterium
ATCAAGCCCGCCAGGACAAGAACCGCTCCGCCGCCGATGGCCACGCGCTTCTTGTTGACCTCCAGCCAGGCAAGGAACTCGTACAATGCGTCCGTTTTCTGCGTCTCTGAATCCATAAAGGCCGGCTATCTTCCCGTCCATCGCGAAAAACGCAAGCGGGAAAATCGGGCCGGAATCCGCCCATTTGCGCGCCAGCCACCCCGAGCGGGCGTCTAGCCCGGCCTCGCGGGGAAGGACCTAATGGTTGTGTCCGGGCGGGAGCTCTTTGTGCTGCTGCGGGTTGGACTGGGCCTCGCCGCCGGCCTCGTGGTGGCGCGAACCGGCTCGCGCCGCCTGGTGCAGCCCCTCGACGTAGTGCACGTATTCCACGTAGGCCGCCACAAACTCGCGCCCGGCCTCGACGTTGTGTTCCGCATGGGCTTTCTTCGTTTTCGCGGCGGCAAAACGACTGCGGATGCCTGCGGCGGCTTGGTCCGTCACCAATTTCACGACAGGATCGGCGGAGCCGCTTTCGAGGGCTTTGTCCGCCTCGGCAATGGGCGGCTCCACTGGGGCGCCGGCGGGCTTGAGGCCGGTGAAGGGGGCGCCTTCGCCCGCGCGGTGCGCGTGCGGCCACAGCCCGAGCAGATCAGGATCAGGCCGGTTTGGGTTGCGGACTTCATGGGGTTGAGGGGATGTCCAAAGTCAGGCGGCGCTGGCGGCGCCCGCCAAGACGACGGGGGCCTTCGAGGGGAGGGCGAGCGAAAGGGGTTCGGGCGCGCCTTGGCGCGCAAGCGAACCCGAGGCGGGCCCCGGGGCCGGTCCCCGCCGGTCCCGCTCCAGACAGGGGGTATATTCGGGCACAAGCTGGCGGATCCGGAGCTTGATTTCGGCGGCGTCCAGGGAGTGCACCTCGGCCTCCAACCGCCGCAAGGCCAGGCGGACCTGGTCCAGCGACTCGGCAGGGTGGACAAAACTCATGATGCTCGGATGACGGGTGGGCTGGTAGTTCTCGCCTGTGCATCGCAGTTCCTCGAAGAGCTTTTCGCCCGGCCTCAAACCCACGTGCTTGATCTCGATGTCCACGCCCGGTTTGAGGCCCGAAAGCTCGATCATCTGCCGGGCCAGGTCCGCGATCCGAACCGGCTTGCCCATATCGAGCACGAAGATCTCGCCGCCGTTTCCCTGGGCGCAACTCTGCAGGACGAGGCCGACGGCCTCGGGAATCGTCATGAAGTAGCGGACCATGTCCGGGTGGGTGACGGTGACCGGTCCGCCGGCGCGATCTGCCGGGCGAAGGTGGGAACGACACTGCCCGAGGAGCCCAGAACATTGCCGAAGCGGACGCAGATGAAGCGGGTGGGGGCGTCGACGCGCCGGGAGAGCGCCTGGAGGTAGAGTTCTGCCAGGCGCTTGGAAGCGCCCATGGCGCTGGTGGGATTGACGGCTTTGTCCGTGCTGATCATCAGGAAGCGCTCGACACGGAAGGCGCGGGCCACCTCGGCCAGGCGGGCGGTGCCGAGGGTGTTGTTCATGAGGGCCTGGCAGGGCTGCCGCTCCATCATGGGCACGTGTTTGTGGGCGGCGGCACGCAGGACGATCGCGGGGGCGTATTCCTCGAAGATGGAGCGGAGGCGGGGGACATCGAGAATGTCGGCCACCAAAGGGACCACCACGTCCTGATGGCCGCGCCGGACCATTTCCTGTTCGATCTGGAACAACTGGACCTCCGATTGGTCCACCAGCAAGAGGCGTTGCGGGCCGCAGGCGGCCACCTGGTCGGGGGCCTGAGCGCCGGAGCGGGAAATGTCATTTCCGGCCAGGGCCGCGGCAACGGGGTCTATCTCCTGGGATCGACTGCGGCGGGCAACCGCGTCCAGGGAAACCGGATCGGCACAGACATCACTGGCCGGGTTGCGATGGGGAACACGAATGGGATCGGGATCTCGAACGCGCCGGGGAACTTCATCGGTGGAAGCGCGCTTGGCGCAGGCAATGTCATCTCGGGCAACCTGGAGAGCGGCGTCTATCTCGTCGGCTCGGAGGCCAGCGAGAACTTGATCGAGGGCAACCTCATCGGAACGGATGAGTCGGGGTGCGCAGCCGTGCCCAACCGCCTGGGGGGAGTGTACCTCTACGGCTGCCCCTCGAATACGGTCGGCGGGTCCGTCCCTGGGGCGGGCAATCTCATTTCCGGCAACTCGAAAGTGGGGGTGGCCATCGGCGACCCCGGAGCGATTGGCAACCGGGTGCAGGGGAACTTGCTGGGCACGCAGGCCGACGGGTGGAGCCCGCTGGGCAACGAATGGCATGGGATCGAGGTGTTGAATCTGGCGGCAAGCAATGTGATCGGCGGCAGCGTGGCCGGCGCCGCCAACCGGATCGCGCTCGCTCGCGTCACCGGCTACGACGGCGTGCGGGTGCGCACGGCCAGGGCAAAGTGGACGGCCTGCTGGCGCAATTCCTTCCGACGCCCGACCTGGCGGTGTTGCTGGTGAACGATCCGCTCTACGGCGGCGCGGGGGGCTCGCTGCTCATCGCTTCCCGGAGCGCCAGCGCCCCCGAGATCGTCCGAAACGAGGCCGGTCATGCCTTGGCGGGATTGGGAGACGAGTACGAAGGGGCGTATCCCGGCTACCCCGACATCGAAGAGCCGAACACGACCCGGGAGACCCGGCCCGAGTTCATCAAATGGAAGGCCTGGATCGCTCCCGCCACTCCGTTGCCCACACCGCCAACGGCCGCCTACCAGGATGCGGTGGGCCTGTTCGAGGGCGCCCACTACCACGAGACCGGCTGGTATCGGCCCAAGCTCGACTGCAAGATGCGCACCCTGGGGATGCCCTTCTGCGAGGTGTGTCAGGAAGCCCTGATGAAATCCATCTTCGCGCGGGTCTCGCCCATCGACGCCCAGATCCCGGCGGCCCCTGCGGCCGCCGCGTTTGCGGGCCATACGCTGCGGTTTGCGCTCGACCTGGTCCAGCCGCAGACCCACTCGCTGCTGGTCAGTTGGCTCACCAACGGCGTCCAGGCGCTCCGCTCGACCAACAGTCAATTCTCGCTCGCGGCCGCCGCGCTGGGTCCCGGCCAGCACACCGTGCGGGCCCTGGCAGCCGATCCCACCGCGTGGGTGCGCCACGATCCATCGAACCTGCTGCAGCGCGCCGTGTCCTGGACGGTCCAGGTCGAGACCGCCGAGCTGCGTCTACAGCCGCTGGCGGTGAGCGGCGGCTCGTTTTCGGTGTTTGGGCCGGGCGCCAACGTGGTTGTGATTGAAGCCGCCGATGTCCTCCCCCATTGGAGACCGGTGCTGACCAACCGGCTGGTCGATGGCCGGATGACCTTCTCGGACGCCACACCCTGGACTTCGCTGCAACGCTTTTACCGGGCGGTGATGCCAGACCTCCCGCAGCCATGATGCACCGTTCCCCACATTCCCCTGGCGCGCTGCTGACGCACCCCGCCCCCGCATGGTTCCCGGCCCCGACGCCGACTGCGTCCCGGGCGCCGCTGAATGCCTTCGCGGAGGGACCGGCCGAACGACTCGCGCGGGGGACCGACCCTCTGCTGGGAGCGATCGTCTTCTTCGCGGTCCTGTTCGGGCCGTGGGCCTTTGGCTCCACTCCAGCCTGGGCTGTGAACGTGTTGACCGCGACGGGCGTGACCGCCTGGATCCTGCTGGGTGTCCGCTGGGCGGCCCGGCGGGTGGCGTTCCGGCAATGGCCGCGAGAGCAAATGATCGACGGCCAGTGGCGGACGCCGCCCGGCGAGCGCCTCTTTCGCAACGCTCTGGCCATTCTGACGGGGCTGACGCTGCTGTATATCCTGACCAGCGCCTGGAACGCCCGGGCCACTTACCAGCCGGCGCTGTGGGGGCCGGAGTTCCACCCGTCGGTGTCGTGGCTGCCGCATAGCTACGCCAGCGCAAGCACCTGGTCGGCATTCTGGAAATACCTTGGCGTGGCCGGTTTGTTTTGGGCGGCGCGGGTGTGGATCCTGGCAGACCCGCGGCGAAACCTGGAGCGCTTGCGCCAGGCCGCCGACGGCGACGCGTCCGAAGAGGGGGAGCTTCTTCCGCCCCGATTGCGGCTCCTGTTGTGGGTGCTGAGCGTCAATGGGGCAGTGCTTGCGGTGGAGGGCATCGTGCAGCGACTGACGGGAAGCAACCGGCTGCTGGGCCTGGTGGAGCCCTCCATCAACAAGACGTGCGTGACTCAGTTTGGCCCCTACGCCTACCGCGCCAACGCCGCCCAGTATTTCAACCTGCTGTGGCCGGTGACCTTGGGCTTTTGGTGGACTTATCAGCGCGCCTGCCACAAGGGGGACTGGGACCGGACCGGCCGGAAGGGGCGCCGGGCGCATCCGCTGCTCGTTTGCGCCGGGCTGATGGCGATCTGTCCCGCGCTATCGAGCAGCCGGGGCGGAGCCATCGTCATGGTGGCGTGCGCGCTGCTGAGCGGGGCGGTGCTTCAGTTGGCCCATTGGCGCAGCACTTGGGCGGCCAAACTGGGCGTCTTTGCGCTCATCGGCGGCATGGTTGGGGGCGGACTGCTGCTGGGCTGGGAAGAGCTCGGCCCCCGACTGGAGATGTACAAGGAAGGCTTCCAAGGCCGCGAAGGCTTGTTCCTGACCGGGTGGCGCATGGCTGCGGACTCCCCCGTCTTTGGCGTGGGACCCGGCGCCTTCAGGGATCTCTATCCCCTCTTCCGCCGGACCGCCACCGACTTCTGGCCGGCTCAACTGCACAACGACTGGCTGGAGACGCTGATCACGTTTGGCTGGGCGGGGAGCGGGATCGTGGGCCTGGGGCTGCTGGCTGTGCTGATGCGGTGGTTCCACACCGGAGGCATCTGCGGGAACCGGCATTGTGTGATGCTGCTCTGGATCTCCCTGGCAGGATGCCTGATCCACGCGTTCTACGACTTCCCGTTGCAGATTCAATCGATCCTGATCCTTTTCGTCCTGCTTTGTTCGATCCTCTCCTGCCTGTCCCGGCGGCCCTAGCCCGTCTTTCTGCGCCTCTTGCGCGTCGAGCGTTTCCGCGTCCGCCATCCGGTGCGCTCCCCGGATCGCCTGGAGCGCCGCCTCAATCAGCTTCCCGCGCACCGTTCCTGGCAGGGGCGTGGTCGGGTCGAAAAACAGCCCCTTGGCCGTGTCCACCCCCAATTCCTGCACCAACTCGGCCGCCGCCGCCTGCGCTCCCCGCAGGTTCTGCACCTCATACACGCGGTTGCCGATCTGTTCGCGCGTTTCCGGGCTCAGCCAGGTTGCCGCGTCCACCTGCAGGCCGAACCGCCGCGTGTCCTGCAAAGGCCGGTTGACCCCGTTTACGGGCGCGTCAGGCATGTAAACCCGGCCTTGGCCTTGACTCAAATCGTCGTCCCTGCGAACGTCCGGCGTGGAGTCAAGCGTGTGCTGTCACAGCCCCGAATTGGACGGGGCATTTCGTCGCAGCCACGCTTGGCTCTTCTGCCTGTCAAAATACGTCGCCTTTCCCTCGGCAATCCATCGCGCGATGTTCTCGGCTGGTTTCCCGTAGATATACGGAGCGTCATAAATCCACGATGCCGGGTCAGGGGACCCGGCCTACAGGGGCTTGAAGGCCGCGTGCCCTCACGCGGCGAGACTTCTGACGTTATGTATAGATCGAATATCGTTGATTACCTGGTTTTGCTGCGTCGCCCCCATGTGGACTGCTACCACCACGTCCCCGTCCGGAACGTTCATCTCCGTCAGCGCCACCCGCGCTCCGGGCTGTGTCTCGAAGATGGCTATGGGCCGGTGAATCGCTGTTTGCAGCATCCGCAACTGATCCCAGGTCACGCCATGATCTCGCGTGACTTTGCGAATCACGCTTTGCGTCAGCACCACGGGCAGGTCTGGAATCCCTCCCAGCCGCCAGCTCTCTGGAAGACGTCCCAGATTCAGGACCGTCCTCCAGTCGAGCCGGCCGCGCTGCATGTTTCGCAAGTCCACCAGGTATCTGTCCATCTGGCTGAAGCTCCAGGCCCGCGGCCTGACTGTCCGCTTTGCAGCACCTGTTCCAGCGCATTGGCCTGTTCGGCCGGCAGCCCCAGGAAACCCCGCACCGCTTCCACGATTCGCTGCCACACGCTCGCCGCCTTGGGCGCGGCCACCGTTCGCAGCTCCGTCTGAAACGCCGCGTTGGTCATGGCCTCGCTCAGGAACTCCATCAGGTTGGTCATGCCGTAGGCGGCGCTGCCCAGCTCGGCCTCGGCGGCCGTGAAGGATGAGGGCCGTTTCGCGAAGCCTTGCGCCCGGCCGCTCTCGAGTGGGTTTCGGGTCGTTCGGGGTGGCGAGCCATCGAACTCCTCCGGGGAAACGGTCCAGCCCCGTCAGGTTCCCGAAGGCAATGGGCGCGCCAGGCGTCCAGTCCTGCGGGGACGCCTGTCCACCCGACGCGTGTCGGCGGCGGTGGGCCCCAAGGCGAAACGCCGCCGGTCGGCGCAAAAGGGACCGCCCCGATTTGGGGCCGGTCCCTTTTGACGAACCGACAGTCTTAGAAGAAAGGCAGACGTGCTGTCGGTGGACTACGGAGCAGAGTAATCGCGGGCTGAACCGGGGGTGACGACAGTGGTGTCAGCGACGCGAATCTCTCTCGAGTTCACGGGGTTCCAGGGGGTGACCGGAGGTTCGACTCGAGGCGGGAGCAGGAGCATCGCCGCCTGGGGGCCCATCGCCACCAGCGCTTGCGCCTTGGCGAGCATGAGATCGGTGGCCAGATCCAGCGTTGGGTTCGTCTCGGTGGTCGCCTCGCCCGCGGCCGCTGCCACGGTCTTGGCCGACTCGGCAGCGCCAGCGCCGGTAACGGTGCGAGCTGTCGCGGAGAAAGCGGTCGGAGCGGATGCCAGGGTCGCCGGCGCCACGGGCTCGGATTTC
>JAKLEJ010000191.1 GCA_022711695.1 Verrucomicrobiota bacterium
ACATGAGCTGGCCTGCGCGGATCGCGCTGGGCCAGAGGTTTGAGGTTCAGACCACCTGGGCCAATGCGGGCGTGGCCCCTTGTTACGAAGGCGGTTTCTGGTCGTTGACGTTTAAGGATGACAAGGGCGGCATCGTGGCCTCGTTCACGGACGAGTCGTTCGACTTCAGCGCGTTGAAGCCGGCGCCGCCTGAGCAGGCCCCAACCCAGACCCTGAACTCGCGTTTCACCCTTGCCTTGCCCCATGTCGATCCGCGGGGCACATTCGCGCCAGCCACCCGGTCAGGCACGTACCAGGTCTTTGTGTCCGTCGGGCAACGCGACGGGACGCCCCGGTTTCAACTGCCTCTGCCGGATGGGGATCAGCATCGGCGCTATCGACTCGGACAAGTCGTGGTGACCGGAGCCTCGCCCAATTGAGGCGCAGTTTCCTCGGAAAGGGTGAATTGCCAAGCCGTCCGCTGAATCCAATCTCAGCGGCCGGTGATAGAAGAAGAACACGAACGAGAGGCGCGCCATGAACAATGATCGCAGGCAGTTTCTGAAAAACGTCGGGGGGATGGCAACGGCCCTGGCCGCCTCCCAGGGTCTGGCGGGAACCGCAGGCGCCCAGGAGGTCCTGGTGGGCGGCGCCGGCCAGGCAAGCTCCGGACAGGCGACCCGACAGTGCTTGCTCGAACTGGACGGTTTTCTGTGCGGCTGGCTGTGGTTTGTGGAAGGCGGTTCGGCGACAGCCAGCGTCCTGGAGGATTCGCCCGGGCCGGATGGGGCAGTCAACAAGCGCCTGGGAGCGGTGACCCAGGACGATCTGATTCTGTACTGCGGCGCCGACCTGAGCCGGCGGTTCTACGATTGGCTCGAACAATTCGCCAACCGGCAGGCCCAGCGGCGCAGCGGCGCCATCATCTACCTCGACGCCCAACGCCGCGAGGTCTCCCGGCTCGTCTTCACCGAGGCGCTGCCGGTCGAGGTCGGATTCCCGGCGCTCGACGCCATGGTGCGCGAGACGGCGGTGCTCATGGTGCGGCTCGCCCCGCAGGCCACGCGCTTCACCGCCGAGGGAGCGGGCCGCCCATTCAACGTCAGCGAGCGGTCCGCGGTTGACTGGCTTGGCTGCCGCTTCCGCGTGGACGTTGACGGGCTTTCGCAGGCAGCCGGCCAGGCGCTTTGCGTGGAGCCCATTCTGCTGCGCTACCGCCCATCGCTGGAGGCCGGCCCCGGGCCGCTCAGCCCAGCCGGCGCCGCCGCCCGGTTCGACGTTTCCAACCTGGCGGTCGCCTTGCCCACCGCTTCGGCCCCGGTCTTCCAGGCCTGGTTCGAAGAGTCCACGCGAAAGAACGCCAAACCTTCGACTGTCGAGAAGAACGCTCGTGTGGATTACCTCGCCGCCGATTCCTCCACTGTGCTCTTCTCGCTGCTCCTCGAACGCCTCGGGCTTTTCACGCTCGAGACGGTGTTCTACGACACCGGCGAACGCTCCATCCCGCTGACCCTGGCGAGGCTCTATTGCGAAAACGCCCGCCTCGAACACCGCCTGGCAAACCCCTGAACGCTCCCCTTTTCCCCTGCCCCGCCGCGCTCAAATTTAGCGAATGGACATGACGATCGTCATGTCCATTCGCTAAATGTGAGTGGCGCTTTCCTGGCAGCGTGCGCTTCGGATCCACAGCCGGCAGGGCAAGGCGCTGGCTGCGCGGGAGCGTGCATATCGGTCGTTCCCGAAACGCCAGCGAACCCTCGCGTGGTCCGGTTCCACGCCGGAAGCCTGGCCAATCGACCGCTCAACGGGACATCGGGGCCGCGGCCAATTCCCTGGCGCGGGCCTGTAGGAGGCTTCGAAAACGGACATGGGTGTCGAACACAGCCGTCCCCCGATAGCCTGCCGGCCAGAGCGCGCGCGGCAGGAGCGGGTCGTCGGCAAACGCTTTGCTGTAGGCCTCGCGTTCGAGTCGCGCCAGGGCGGAGACCTGGCGAAGGTCTTTGGCTGACTTCAAGGACACGATCAGGCGGGGCGCGGCGTCCAAGTGTCTCTGGTGCGCCTGGTCAACCCCGTGGAAATCCCAGGCAGCCGCGACCACGGCCTCTTTTTCGCATAAATACAGCCGGTCGCAAACGAAACCGCACAACGAACGCGGACCGACTTCCCCGGGGAGCAGTTCGCTCAGGATTGGCTCAAGGTCGTGAGGCCACACCCACAGACTCCACTGCAGCAAACCGATCTTGCGTTGGCGGAGCGCATGACTTAGAGCCGAGCGTTCCGCTCGACGTTGTTCCGGAAGGTCGTAGGCCAACAATCGCCACTTGCCATCCCATGGCTTGTTCCATTGTGAAACCGGATCGAAATGTTGAACCTTTGTCGCTCCCTCCGCTGTCAGGAGAATCCTCGCCGAGCGGCCACGCCCCTCGCTCCGAATCAGGCGCCGCTGACGAAGGCGAGCCAGCATCCACTCGGCTTGCTGCTGCGACTGACACTGCCGCAAGCCCACCAGAATCAAGCCGCAGTCCCTTCGGGTGAAAACCTCCAGACCCCAGAAGAAGAAATCCAGGATCTCATCGAAATCCACTTTCATAGTCTTTTTAGCGGTATTGGATGACGATCGTCGCAAAATAACGCAAAAAAGCAACATCGTTCAGTGGAGCCGGGAGCGCGGGGGGCGCGGCGGCGGGCAATCTGCTTGAGTTTTGAGGCGGATGTCCGAATGCTGGGCGGTGGTGCAGAGGCTGGAGCCATTGGACGAATTGAAGAGGCTGCTGCCGCAATGTCTGCTGCCGGACCAGGTGCGGATCGGGCAGCGGCTGGCGCGGTGGCTGGCGGCGCCCGCACACGCCCGGGAGGGATCGAGCCCAGTCCAGGAGTGGCTGGCGCAGGCCCGGTCCTCGGTCCAAACCCGGCAGGCTCGGCGGGGGGTGATGCGCCACCTGAGCTATCCGCCGGAGCTGCCGATCGCCGCGCGGCGGGAGGACATCGTGCGGGCCATTCGGGAGCACCCGGCGGTGATCGTGGCCGGAGAGACCGGCTCGGGCAAGACGACGCAACTGCCGAAGATGTGCCTGGAGGCGGGGTTGGGCTTGCGCGCGCGCATCGGCTGCACGCAACCGCGCCGGGTCGCGGCGCAATCCATCTCCCGGCGGGTCGCGGAAGAGCTGCGGGTCGAGTGGGGCCAGGAGGTCGGATGCGTGATCCGTTTCGAGGACGAGTCCTCGCCGCTGACCAGCCTGAAGTTCATGACGGACGGCATCCTGCTGGCGGAGATCCAGAGCGACCGCTGGCTGTGCGAGTATGAGGCGCTGATTCTGGACGAAGCCCACGAGCGCTCTCTGAACATCGATTTCCTGCTGGGCTACCTGAGGACGCTGCTGGAGAAGCGGGACGATCTCAAGCTGATCGTGACGTCGGCGACCATCGACACGGAGCGGTTCTCGCGCGCGTTTTCCGGGGCGCCGGTGATCGAGGTTTCCGGCCGGCTGTATCCCGTGGAAGTGCGCTACGCGCCGCTGGACGAACAAGCCGAGGAGGCCGGAGACCTCACCTACGTGGACGCGGCGGTAAACGCGGTGGACGCGCTGCTGGACGAACGCGGGGGCGGCGACCTGCTGGTGTTCATGCCGGGCGAGCGCGACATCCGGGAGACGAGCGACCTGCTGCGGACGCGGCATCGGGAACGGCTGGACGTGATCCCGCTGTTTGGGCGGCTAAGCTCGGAGGAGCAACGCAGGGTGTTCGATCCGGGCCCACGCCGCCGGGTGGTGGTGGCGACCAACATCGCCGAGACTTCGCTGACCGTGCCGCGCATTCGCTACGTGGTGGATGCCGGGCTGGCGCGGATCAGCCGCTACCATCCGGGAACGCGCAGCAACCGGCTGCCGGTGGAGCCGGTCGCGCAAAGCAGCGCCAACCAGCGCAAGGGCCGCTGCGGACGCCTGGCCGACGGGGTTTGCGTGCGGCTTTACTCGGAAGCGGATTTCCTGGCGCGCCGCCCCTATCTCGAGCCCGAAATTCAGCGCAGCGACCTGGCCGACGTGATCCTGCGCATGAAGGCGTTTCAACTGGGCGACATCGAGACCTTTCCCTTTTTGGACCCGCCGGCGCCGCAGGCCATCCAGGCCGCCTATGTGCTGCTGCAGGAGCTGGGGGCGCTGGACGAGCAGCGGGCGCTGACCGCGCTGGGCAGCGACCTGGCGCGGCTGCCGGTCGATCCCGCGATCGGCCGGATGATCCTGGAGGCCTGGCAGGAACGGTCGATGCAGGAGGTCCTGGTGATTGCGGCCGGCCTGAGCATCCAGGACCCGCGGGAGCGGCCGCTGGAAAAGCGGGAGACCGCCGACGCCGCCCACCGCCGGTTTGCGGACGCGCGCTCGGATTTTCTGACGCTATTGAACATCTGGAACGCATTTCACGACACGTGGGAGTCGCTGAAAACCCAGAACCAGCTCCGCAAGTTCTGCAAGGCGCACTTTCTCTCCTACCTGCGCATGCGCGAGTGGGTGGACATCCACGCCCAACTCGAGGAAGCGGTGGCGGAGCTGGGGCATCGGCTGGAGCGCCGGAGGGCGGCTGCGGCCGGGGCGGAAAAACCGGTCCGCGCGCAGCGCCGCAGCGCGTTCGACCACGGCTACGCGGCCATTCACCGCTCGATTCTCTCGGGACTGCTGGGGCATGTGGCGCAGCGGGAGGAGAAGAACCTCTATCGGCTGGGGGGGCACAAGCAGGCGATGCTCTTCCCCGGCTCGGGCCTTTTCGAAAAGACCGCCCCGCGCAGCCGCGAGGGGGCGCGCCCGGCAGAGGCCCGCCAAGCCAGCCACGGCCAGCCCCCGTGGATCGTGGCCGGCGAGCTGCTGGAGACCTCCCGGCTGTTCGTGCGCATGGCGGCGGCCATCGATCCGGAGTGGGTCGAGGAACTGGCGCCCCACCTGGTGCGCGTCACTCACGAGAACCCGCGTTGGGACCGCGGCTGCGGCCGGGTGTTGTGCACGGAGAAAGTCCTCTGGCGCGGCCTGGTCCTGCGCGAGGGCGCGGTCGGGTATCTGAAGGTCAACGCGGCCGATGCCACGGCCCTCTTCATCCGCGCGGCCCTGATCGAGGGCGACATGGACGAGACGGCCTTTCCCTTCCTCGGGCACAACCGGCAGGTGTGCGAGAAGGTGGAGATGTGGCAGACGCGGTTGCCGCACCGGGTGGCGCCGGACCTGGAGGAATCCCTCTTTCAATTCTACGCGGCGTGCCTGCAAGGCGTGGCGTCGATTCCCGACTTGCATCGGGTCATCAAATCCGAGGCCGGCAGGAAGCTCCTGTTCGTCACCGAGGCCGACTTGCTCGGCTCCCATGCCCCGGAGTTCGACGCCGCCGGCTTTCCCGACGCGGTCACGATTGACGGGCACTCGGTGGCGGTGGCTTACGCGTATGCGCCGGGCGAGGAGCGGGACGGAGTCACCTTCCGGCTCTCGGCGCCGCTGGCGGAACGGGTGGATGTCGCCCAGTTGGAGTGGGCGGTGCCGGCGCTGCGGGAGGAGCGGATTTATCAACTGCTGGATCGCCTGCCCAAAGCCCTGCGCCGGCCGCTGATGCCGCTGAACGCGGCCGCCCGGGAGATCGGCCGGTCCGTGGGGTTCCAGGGGCGGTCGTTCCTGGCGGACCTGAGCCGGTTTGTGCAGCAGCGATTTGGCGTGGAGATTCCCGTTTCCGCCTGGCCCGTGGACCAGTTGCCCCTGCATCTCAGGCCGCGCTTCGAAATTGTGGGCAAGAAGGCGACGCCGCTGGCGAGCGGCCGCGACCTGGCGGAACTGCGGCGGGCGGTGAGCCGACACGAAACGCCGGACACCGTGCGCGCGTGGGAGGCGGCGGTCCAGCGCGGCGAACGCTACTCGCTGAAGAGCTGGGATTTTGGAGACCTGCCCGAGCGGCAATTGGTGAGCGACGCCGGGGAGGTGGCGTTGTATGCGCATCCAGGGCTCCAGGTGGAACACAGCGAGGTGAATCTGCGGCTCTTCCGCAAGCCGGAGGAGGCGCTCGATTGCACGCGGCTGGCCGTGCCGCGGCTGGCCGAGCGCCAGTTGGAGCGGGAAATGGGCTGGCTCCAGAAGGACCTGCGCAGCCTCAACAAGCAGGCGCTGCTGCACGCCTCGCTCGGGCCGGTCGAGGAGCTGATCGAAACGGCGTTCGAATGCCTCCGACGGCATCTGCTAAGGCCCCCCGACGCGGTCATCCGGAGCGCGGCGCAATTCGAGGGATATGTGGCGGAGGCCCGGCGGCGCCTGCCGGGGTTGGCCTCAGCTCTTTCGGATCGCGTCGCCTCCATTCTCCAAAAACGCCAGGAGGCCCTGGTTTGCAAGCGGCCGCTCCCGAAGATGCGGGCGGAGATCGACGAGTTGGTCCCGCGCCGATTTCTGGCGAGCATTCCCTTCGAACAACTGGCCCACCTGCCGCGCTACCTGCAGGCGCTCACCCTGCGCGCGGAGCGCGCGGCTCTCAACCCGGTGAAGGACGCCGATAAGCTGCGGCGAGTCCAGCCCTACCTGGAGGCGGTCCGGGCGCTGCGAAAGCAGGCCGGAGCGGAAGGGCTCAACCCCGCGGCAGAGCGGTTTCGCTGGCTTGTCGAGGAATTCAAGGTCTCGGTCTTCGCGCAGGAACTGGGCACGGCGGCGCCCGTGTCGGCCAAACGCCTGGACGAGGCGCTGCTGGCGCTCAAACAGGGCGAGCCGAAGCAGGCCCATTGATTTTGCGTTGCCGGCCAGGCCACGCCACTCAACACTGACGAGCGCCATGAAGCAACGAAGGTCCCTCTGGAGGAGACTCGGCGCCACGGCGATGCTGGCGTGGAGCGTCCTGGCCGCTTGCGCC
>JAKLEJ010000192.1 GCA_022711695.1 Verrucomicrobiota bacterium
CACGACGCCGTTCGAGCCCGCCGCCCCGGGTTGCACGGCGCCCCGCCACGCCGGCGCGCCGTCATACACAAAATACGCGAAGTTCGGCTGGGGATCGTCGGCATAGGGCACGCGGATGCCCTTCCCCACCGCGTCCTCCACGGCGATCCGGTATCGGATGAGCCGGCGATGCTGCTGGACCGATGCCGGGATGACCGCCGTGTAAATGTCATCGCCGGCGTAGAGATCCCCATCGGCCCCGCTGTCCGTCATCGGCGCGGTGATCCAGTTGGCGGCGTTCGTGTAGGCGGCGTCCGCCAGCTCGATGTACTGGCCCGGCCGCACCACCTGGTACTGGAGCGTCACCGAAGCCACGCCCTCGGGATCGGTCACCTTGGCGGAGATGGAAACGGCCTCGCCCCCGCGAGGCTGGTTGGGGGTATGCTCGACCTGCCGGACTTGCGGCGGCGCGTTGAGGGCGAAGACCGAGTTGAGCCGCCCGGGCGTCGGTCCGCGACCCGAGGGGCCGGTCTGCGAGCGCAGGCGCACATCGAGAAAGAAATCCGAGCTGCCGCTGGTCGAGCTGTTGTGGGCCTGGATGGCGATGGTGTTGGTTCCCTGCGCCAGAAAGGACGCGGCGTTGTTGATTGTGAAGAGGTTGTAGTTCAGCAGCTCGATCGCCGTGCTGGCGGCCCCGGTGCAGGCCACTTCCCCCGTCGAGATGTTCACGTTCAGCACATTCGAGCCGTTGATCCACACCTTGTAGCCATCGTCGTACTGGGCCTCCAGCAGGAGGGTGGTGATCTCCGCCGGATTGGTGACCACGAACGTGTTCCGGAAGAACACCGAGGAATAGAGGCCGTTCATGTCGTTCAATGGTGTGGCAATGAACGTTTCCCCGTAGCCGATGGGCGCGCGGTTGGTCAGCCAGCCCGAATCGTCAAACGCCGGCTGCCGCCAGGCGGTGGTCGGCGTGGACACCTCGTTGGTGCCTTTCATGTAGCGCCAGACCGAGTTGGACTCGATCAGCAGCGCGGTCGCCGCCTGGGCGGTCGCCTCCGCCACCGAGGCCCGCCAACTGCCGCCCAGGTCGTTGTCCAGGCCGGGATGGATCAGCTCGATGGAATACCCGGGCGAGTCGCCCACGGTCGGCCATGGGAAGCCCAGCTTATATTCGACCTGGTCCTCGATGTCGCCGAAGGCGTTGCGCAAGGTGACCCTCTCCCCGTACTTGGACAGGTTCCCCGAGTACGGCCCGAGGGCCTGCTGGTAGCCGAATTTCGCCGCCAGGGCGGCCGGGTTTTCGGCCACCACCAGGTAGGCGTGCGCGCCCAGCAGCGTTCCCGGTGGGAACACGAACTGGATGCCGTCCGTAAAAGACCATCCTCCAAGGTCCACGGGGCTGTCGCCGGGGTTGTAGAGCTCCACGAACTCGACCCGCTCCGTTTTGACATCCGGATTGTAGTGCAGCTCGTTGATGACCACCGGGCTTTGGGCCGGCAGAAGTCCGCATTGGGCCAGCAGCGCGCCCGCCAGGGCGAGGCTGCGCCGGCAACGTTCCATACGCATAAATGTCACACCACTGTAACCTTCTCAAATACCCATCTTAAAGGCTTCACATCAACTTACGGGGCGCCGGCCCGGGAAAGCAAGCGCCTCCTGCGCGATTTCGGTGTTGTCATCGTCCGCCCTTCCCCGCGATAACTGGCCCCGTGCAAGCACTGGACCTGATCATCGTGGCGGCCTATATGGCATTGATGGTGCTGGTGGGCTGGTGGGTGGCCAGGAAGGCGGCCAGGGACTCGGAATCCTACTTTCTCGCGGGCAAGAGCCTGCCCTGGTGGATCATCGGCATCGCCCATGGCTCCAGCGGCATCGATATCACGGGCACCATGTGGTTCGTGACCATGCTCTTCGTCTATGGCGTCAAGGCCACCTGGCTGCTCTGGGTCTGGCCCCTGTTCAACGTCGTCTTCCGCATGATGTACCTGGGCGTGTGGGTGCGCCGCTCGAATGTCCTCACCGGCGCCGAATGGATGCGCACCCGCTTCGGCAGCGGCCTCGGCTCGGAGATGGCCTACCTCAGCGTGGTGCTCTACGCCCTGGTCAGCGTCGTGGGCTTCCTGAGCTACGCTTTTCGCGGCATCGGCAAGTTCATCGTGCCGTTCCTTCCCTGGGACAAGCCTCCCGGTCTGCTGGCCAGCCTGTTCACCGGCCCGGAGGGCCTGCAGAACTTCTATGGCACGGCCATCCTGCTGGTGACCGGCGTCTATTGCATCGTGGGCGGCATGTACAGCGTGGTGATGAACGACCTGATTCAGTACGCGCTGATCCTGGCGGCCGCCATCCTCATTGCCGCTGTGGCCATGTCCCAGGCCTCCGCCGCCGACATCGCCGCCCGCGTGCCCTCGGGCTGGGACGATCTCTTCTTCGGTTGGAAGCTCGACCTCGACTGGACCGGGATCATCCCGCAGCTCAACGACAAGCTCTATGGCGCGGGCGGCGACGGCTACTCGCTCTTCATGTTCTTCGTGGGCATGCTGCTCTTCAAGGGCGTGCTGGTAAGTCTGGCCGGGCCCACCCCCAATTACGCCATCCAGCACATTCTCTCGACGCGCAGCCCGCGCGAGGCGGCGCTCGAGAACCTGATGATGGCCCTGACGTCGCTAGGGCCGCGCTTCCTGCTCATCGCGGGCATCACGGTCATCGGCATCCACAGCTTCAGCTCCGAACTGGCCGCCATGGGCGCCAAAGTGGACTTCGAGGTCATCCTCCCCGCGGTCGTTCTCAAGTACCTGCCCGCCGGCTGCAAGGGGCTCCTCCTGGCGGCGCTCCTGGCCGCGTTCATGAGCACGTTCGTCTCCACAGTCAACTCCGGCGCCGCCTACGTGGTCAACGACCTCTACAAGCGCTATGTGGAGCCCACCGCGTCGGCGCGGCGGCTGGTGCGGTTGGGCTACCTCACCTCCCTGGCCGTCATCCTGGCCGGCATCTCGTTCGGGTTTGCCACCAAGAACGTCCATTCGGTCACCAAGTGGGTGGTGGCCGCGCTGGTGCCAGCCTTCGTGGCTCCGAATGTCCTCAAGTGGCACTGGTGGCGCTTCAACGGCTACGGCTTCTTTGCCGGCATGTTCGTGGGCACCGCCGCGGCCCTGGTCTTGCCCAGGCTCATCGCCGGCCTCCACGACGTGGCGCTCTTCCTCATCATCCTGGCAGCCAGCTTTCTTGCCTCCATTCTTGTCTGCCTGCTCACCCCACCCGAACCCGACGCCGTCCTCAAAAGCTTCTACCGAACGGTGCGCCCCTGGGGCTTTTGGGACCCGGTCTATCGCCTGTGCCGCGCCGAAGATCCGGCCTTCCAGAAGAACCGGGACTTCCCAAAAGACATGTTCAACCTTGCTGTGGGCCTGGTCTGGCAGGTCAGCATGGTGACGATGCCCATCTACCTCGTCATCCAAAACTGGCCCAAGCTGTGGCTTTCGCTCGGCGTCTTCGCCCTCACCTCGATCATTCTGAAATTCACCTGGTACGACCGGCTTGGGGCGGGCGATCTCTATCTTGAACCCAACCGGGCTGCGGACACCCCCGCTCCCGCTGGTTGAGAAGATGGGGCCGGGCGGGTGGCGGGCGGACTCAGGCGCGGCGTTTCGGCCTTGACGACTTGCTCGCGCGGGGCTGGAATTCGTCTCCATGACAAACAAGCCTTTCAACATCAATCGACGCGGTTTTCTCAAAACCGCTGCCGCAGTCTCCGCGGCCACCGGCATGCCGCTCTGGTTCCTTGAGCAGGAACGCGCCGTCGCCGCCACTCCCAAACCGCTCGGGCCCAACGACAAGCCCGGCATTGCCCTCGTCGGGTGCGGCGGCCAGGGCTCGGGCGACACCCATGCCGCCCGCCGCTTCGGAACCGTTGTCGCCGTCTGCGATGTCGATCTCAAGCAAGCCGAACGAGCCGCCGAGGCGTTCAAGTCCGGCGACACCAAGCCGGCCGTCTATCGGGACTTCCGCAAGCTGATGGAGCGCGACGACGTGCATATCGTTGTCAACGGCACCCCCGATCACTGGCACAGCATGGTCAACGTCCTGGCAGCCCGCACCGGCAAGGACATCTACTCGGAGAAGCCGCTGACGCTGTGCATCGACGAGGGCAAGCGGTTGGTGAAAGCGGTTCGCGAGAACAACCGCATCCTGCAGGTGGGCAGCCAGCAGCGCAGCGACCGCAACTTCCGCCTGGCCTGCGAACTGGTCCGCAACCAGCGCATTGGCAAGCTGCAGCATATCGTCGTAGGCCTGCCCACCGGGCCCCGCGAAGGCCCCTTCAAACCGCTGCCTGTGCCTTTCGAATTGAACTGGGACGCCTACCTGGGCCAGGCCGCCTACTTCCCCTACAACGGCCGCAACACCCACTGGAACTTCCGCTGGTGGTATTGCTTCTCCGGCGGGCAGATGACCGACTGGGGCGCCCACCACAACGACATCGCCCAGTGGGGCAACGGGACCGAACGCAGCGGCCCGGTTGAAATCGACGGCAAATCCCTCGTCGAGATGATCCCTGGCGGATACGACGCCGCCTCCAAGTACCGGATCGCCATGAAATACGCCAACGGCGTGACCATGACGATCGTGGACGAAAACACCGGGACCGATCGCAACGTGGTGGGCGACGCCCGCCGGACGCCCAACGGCGTGCAGTTCCTCGGCAGCGACGGCTGGATCTTCGTGACGCGTGGCGCCATCAAGGCCAGCAAACAGGAACTGCTCGAAACCCCGCTGCCCGAGGGCGCCACCCGCCTTTACAAGAGCAGCGACCACATGGGCAATTTCTTCGAGTGTGTCAAGAGCCGCAAGGAGCCGATCTGCGACGTCGAGATCGGGCACCGCTCCATCTCCGTGGCCCACCTGGGCGCCATTTCGGTGCGCCTGAACCAGCCGCTGAACTGGGACCCCGACAAGGAGGAGTTCACCGGGGCCAACGCCGCCGAGGCCAACAAGTGGGTCGCCCGCGAAATGCGCGCTCCCTACGATTGGAGCTACATCGGCTGAGGCAGCCCTCCGCCGGCGAAACTCTCGAAATGGCTCAGTAGCCGCCCGCGCCCAGCGCGCCGGCGGCCGGCCCGGCCGGACCCGGATCGCTCCCGCCTTCGGCGGCGGCCCGGCGGCGGTATTCGTCCAGCATCGCCGCCGTCGCGGTGGCCCCGCAGCGCGTCCCGCCCAGGTCCCGCACGCGGATCAGCCCGTCCAGGTCCCGCACGCCGCCGGCCGCCTTCACCTGCACCCGGGGCGAGCAACTGGCGCGCATCAGCGCCAGGTCGTGCTCGGTGGCCCCCTTGTAGTTGTAGCCGCCGTCCCCCTGCTTCACAAACCCGTAGCCGGTCGAGGTCTTCACCCAGTCCGCCCCCGCGCGCTCGCACAGCGCGCAGAGCCTGCGCTTGAAGCTGTCGCTGTCCAGCCCGGCCCCGCCCTGGGCCAGGTAGTCGTTCTCGAAGATCGCCTTGACCCGGGCCCCGTGGCGGTGCGCTTCCTCGCACACCGCCCTCACGTCGCTCTCCACGTAGTCCCAATCGCCGCTCAGGGCCTTGCCCAAGTTGATGACCATGTCGATCTCGACGGCCCCGTCGCGGCAGGCCAGCTCGGTTTCGTAGCGTTTCACCTCGGTGAGGCTGTTGCCGTGCGGAAAGCCGATCACACAGCCGACCTTCACTCCGCTGTCCCGCAGCAGTTCCACGGCGCGCCGGACGGCGTAGGGCTTGAGGCAAACCGAGGCCACCTGATACTGGGCGGCCAGCCGGCAGCCCGCCTCCATCTCCCGGTCCGTCAGGGTCGGATGCAGGAGCGAATGGTCGATCATTCCGGCCAGTTCTTCGTAGGTGTATTTCATGATTCCAGGCGTGAGGCTCGCCGGGCAGTGGCCCGGCAGCCGGGCTTCCCGCTCAGCCGAAATAGGGCCTCAGCACATTCCCCGCAACCTTCACCGCCGCTTTCCGTCCCGCCAGCGTCGGCCCGAAGGTGTCGTCCTCCACCTCGATGCAGAGCGGGCCGTCGTAGCCGATCTCGTGCAGCCGGGCCATGAACTGCGCCCAGTTCACCTCGCCAAAGCCGGGAATGCGCGGCGTGTGCCAGGCCTTGGGAACGGCAAAAATGCCCACTTCGTCGAGCCGCTCCGCGTGCACGATCATATCCTTGGCGTGAAGGTGGAACAGCTTGTCCTTGAACTCGCGCAGCGGGCTCAGCGGGTCCATCCGCTGCAGGACGAAGTGCGAGGGATCGTAGTTCAAGCCGAAGTTCTTCGAGGCAATATCGCTGAACATCCGGCGCCAGATCACCGGCGAGGTGGCCAGGTTCTTCCCGCCCGGCCATTCGTCCCGCGTGAACAGCATCGGACAGTTCTCGATCCCGATCTTCACCCCGTGATCCTCCGCAAACGCGATCAGGGGTTTCCAAGTCTTGAGAAACCGCGGCCAGTTGTCGTCCACGCTCCGGGTCCAGTCCCGCCCGACGAACGTGTTGACGTTCTTGAGCCCCAGCTTTGGCGCGGCCGCGATCACCTTCCGCAGGTGGCTCACGGACTTGCGGGCCGTCTCCGCATCCGGATCGAGCGGATTGGGATAATACCCCAGGCCGCTCACGCTCACCCCGGCCGCCGCGCACTGGGCCAGGAGGTCCTCGGCCTTGCCCCGGCTCAGCGTAGCCACATCGATGTGCGTGACGCCGGCGAACTTGCGCTCGGCTTTGCCCACGGGCCAGCACATGATCTCCACACAGTCGAACCGCTCGGCGCGGGCGAAGTCGAGCACTTGTTGGAAGGTGAGATCCGGGAGGATGGCGGAGACGAATCCTAGT
>JAKLEJ010000193.1 GCA_022711695.1 Verrucomicrobiota bacterium
AACGAGGACCTCCGGATTAAGGAACTCAACGACGCCGCGCGCGATTTCCTCGGGTCCGGACAGCGAGGCGCCGTGAGCCTCAGAAGCGGCGAGGCCTTCGATTGCGCCCAGCGCGAAGCCGAGGGCATGGGCTGCGGCAACGGACGCTTCTGCCAAATTTGCCCGATTCGCGAGGCCGTCACCGAGGCCCTGCGCGAGAAGCAGGTCGTGCGCCGTCGCACCAAGGCCGAGAGCGGCTCGAACGGGAGCCCCCGCGAAGTCCATCTCCTGGTCACCGCCTCTCCGCTGCCCGGCGGTCGCGCGCCCCGTGTGCTCCTGGTCATGGAAGACATCAGCGACCTGGTCAACATCCAGTCGCCCGTGCCCATCTGCGCCTACTGCAAGCGCGTTCGCAACGATGACGCCTACTGGCAGCAGCTCGAGGCTCACGTCCAGGAACACCTCGACGTCGATCTCTGCCATGGCCTCTGCCCGGACTGCAAGAGCCAGCTCAATCAGCATCTCTCGGGCAGGCAGGTGCTGCGCGTGGCCGGCTCCTGAACCCGCCAGATCGCCGCGGCCTTTACCTGCGGGAGCGCTCGGGATACGCTTCTGAATCATGCAGCCTCAAGAGCCATTCCCGCCGCCGGAGCCGGCTTCCCCGCTCCCGCTTTCCCTCCCCGAGCGCGCGCCGGATGGAACCGCGCCCCCTGTGGCTTTCCCTCCCCAGGCGCCGAATCTTCCCTTGGGGCTGTCACGGCGCCAGATTATTGCCGCCTTCTCCATCGCTGCCGTCTCGGACATCGTTTCAGGCCTGACCGCCTTCGCTCCCCCGGTGACCTGGGTGGTCGATTTTGTCACCGCCACCGCTTTGTTCGTCGTCCTGGGATGGCAATGGCTGCTCCTGCCCGGTTTGATCATGGAAGCCGTGCCGGGGCTCGGGGTGGTTCCGTTCTGGGTCCTCGTCGTCAGCGCCATCGCCGTCTGGGGCTCCGTCCGCCCCAGAATGAACTGACCCTCCGCCGGCTTCCCCCATCGCTCTGCGGCTCTTCTCCGCCCTCTTCTCGCCCCCTGCGCAATTTAGCGTTTGAGCTTGGCGATCGTCGAGTTCATACGCAAAATTCAGGACAGAGGCGCAAGGCGGCTTTCTGGCGGGAAGGCCGGGTCAGAGGGACCAGCCGGCGCGGGCGGGCGGGTTGACCAGGGCGTTGGCCTCGGGATCGTTCGTGACCCGCATCGCTGCGGCGTCCCATTCCAGGAGTTGGCCCGTGCGCAGCGCCAACGCCCCCAGGAGCGCCACTTCGGTCATCTCGCAGCCGAGCCCGATCGGACAGACGGTCTGGGTCCCCGTCTTGCAGGCTCGCACCCATTCGCCGTAGTGGTCCTCGACGCGCGGCAACGAACGGGGCGGTTCCGGAAAGTCTCGGAACTTCTCTTCGGGGAGCAGAAGCCCTCCCCGGAAGCCGCGTTGTCCGAGAAAACGTCCCCCGCTGTAAGCGGCCATGAGCCGGCCCTTCTCGCCGACAAAGAGCAGCCCGCTGGCGGGCATCTTGACGCGGGGGTCGAGTTCGACCGGCCGGTGCGGCTTCATGCCTCCATCGTACCAATGGACACGCAGCGGCGGGTGGACGCCGCGGGCCGGGTAGTCCCACGTGACCATGTTGGCGTGCGACTGGCATTCGGGGGTGAGAACCGGCGTGGAAAAACCCTCGCGGCGCGTCGAGCCCCATCCATGGACCGCGGCGGGCGCGCCCAACTCCAGTTCGCGGAAATACACATGGAACGAGTGGCAGGCCATGTCGCCGACTGTGCCCGCGCCGAAATCCCACCACGGACGCCATTTCCAGGGATGATAGGCCGGGTGATAGGGGCGGTGGGGCGCGGGGCCGAGCCACAAATCCCAATCCATGCCGGCGGGCGGGGCGGGGGAGTCCTTGGGGCGCTCCACGGCGCAGGGATACGCCGGGTGATCGCACCAGATGTGCAACTCACGCACCGGGCCGATCGCGCCCGCACGCAGCAGTTCCGTCGTGCTCCTTGCCCCCTCGGTGGCGGACGATTGCACGCTGGTCTTTGTCACCAGTTTGTCCGCCCGAAGAACCGCCGCGCGGACCTTCCGTGCCTCGGCAATCGTGTGTGTGACGGGTTTGGCGCAATACAGGTGCTTGCCTAGCTGGAGCGCGGCCATGAGGATGACGGCATGGGTGTGGTCCGGCGTGCCAACGATCAAGGCGTCGAAGCGGCTGGCCTCCTTGTCGAACATCCTCCGAAAATCGTGGTAGCGAGCCGCCTCCGGGTAGGTCTGGAAAACCTTGCCCGCCAGCGCGTGGTCCAGATCGCACAAGGCGGTGACGCGGGCCTCCTTGCATCCGGCCAGGTAATGTTGCCCCATTCCCCCGATGCCCACCGCCGCAACCCGCAGGGTCTCGCTGGGCGGCTGAAATCGAGCCCCCCCGAGGACCCGCCGCGGCAGGATCATGAGCCCGGCTCCGCCCGCCAGCGCTGTCCCCGTTCCCCGGAGAAGGAACCTGCGGCGTGAAATCGCCGATGCACGTTTGTTTCCGGCCTCTATCTGCGTCTTGTCGGTTGGAATCGAGTTCATGGGAAAGCGTTTTCTTGCGGCCTTGCCTTCCCTGTTTGACGGCACTCACCCGCGGTCGAATTCACCGAAAACCCCGTCGTACATTCCCCGTCCCACGTGGGACAGGGAATGTGCGAGCCAAGGTCAGGTCCAGGGAGCCAGGCGGCTGTCGAGCTGGAAGATTTGGCCGGAGACGTTTTCGAGAGTGGCCAGAAAGGCCACGAAGCGGGCGACTTCGGCCAGGGTGTTGGCGCGGCCAAGGACGTTGGTCCGGGTGAGGCGCTCCCGTGTTTCCGCTGGCAGGTTGGCGGTCATGGCGGTGGGCAGCACCCCGGGCAGGACGGCGTTCACGCAGACGTTGCCCCCTCCGACCTCACGGGCGAGGGACTGGGTCAGCCCCAGCAGGGCCGCCTTGGCGGCGGAGTAGTTGGCCTGGCCAGCCGCACCCACCCGCCCGCTGAAGCTGGCGATGTTAACGATGTGTCCCCGGCGCTGGTCGAGCATGGGGCCCAGGGCAGCCTGGGAGCAGAGGAAGGCGCCCTTGAGGTTGGTGCGCAGGACGCGGTCCCAATCGGCCTCGCTGGACTGCCACAGGGGAGCATCGGCGATGAGGCCCGCGTTGTTGATCAGGGCGTCCAGCCGGCCCCAGCGGCGGAGGCAGGAGAGCGCTGCTGCCTGAGCATGGTCTTTTCGGCTGACGTCCAGTTGGACGGGCAAGACCGTGTCGGGCTGCGCCGGCAAAGGCGAACGGTGGAAGCCGGCGGCCACAAACCAGCCTTGGGCGGTGAACTCGCAGACGAGCGCCTGGCCAAGCCCGCCGGCCGCGCCCGTGATCAGGACCACCCGGCGGGTCTTGTCAGCCGGTTCCGCCTTCGCCGGAGGCCCGAGTTCGGGATTCACGCCGGGCGGAGATGGCTCTGCTGACGTGCCAGGAGGGCTCATGACAGCTCCTGTGGGCGGGTTACCCACGTTCCCTGGATCAGAGAAGCGTCCACAGGCCCGGAGTGATGGAGAACCGCTTCAAACGCCTCGGCCGTCGTGGCCCTGAAGGGAAGCGCAATCAGGTCCGCCGCGGCGCCGGGAGTCAGTTCGCCCACGAGCCCGGCCTTGCCCAGCGCACGGGCGCCGTTGACCGTGGCCATGCGCATGATCGCCTCAGCCGACAGCTCGGGCTCGTTTCCGGCGAGGACGCGCATTTCCGAAAAGAGGCACAGGCGCGCCGGTTGCCGGCGGGCGAGGCTTGTGCTGGCCAGGCTGTCCGTGCCCAGGCAGAGGTTCACGCCGGCCGCCGCCAGTTCCTGCAATGGAAAGCGCTGGTGTCCGAAGAACCGGTGGCTTTCGGGGCAGTGGACCACGCTGACACCCTGCTCGGCGAGCAGGGCGGCGTCACCCTCGGCCAGGTAATTGACGTGCGCGGCCAGAAAGTTCGGCCCCAGGATCCCCAGGCGCGCCAGGAAGCGGACGGGCGAGGCGGCGCCGCACATGGTGACATCCCGCTGGAGCGCCAGCCAGTCGTGGAGTTGCCCCTGGCGGCGGGTGAACATGTCAAACTCCTCGCGCGATTCCGACACATGCGAGCTGAGAGGCCACCGGCGTCGGCGGGCGACCTCAGCGGCCTGCTGCAGCAGTTCTGGCGAGGTGGTGTAGGGCGCATGAGGAGAGAGCCCGACGCGCCCCTCGTGGCCGGGCAGGGCGCTGAGCCTCGACTCGGCTTCCCGCGCCAGCGCGCGCGCCGAATGCCAACTGCGAACGTTCAGCAACTCGAGGAAGGACACCACTCGCAACGGCGTGGTCGTCCAGGTTTCGGGAAGGAGTTCGGGAACGGCTTCGATGTCCGCGACGGTCGTCACCCCTGCCTGTTCCAGCATCCGGGCGCCGTTGATCCAGGATTGCGCGTATTCGGAGTATCCCCAGCCGGCCTTGAGCGCCACCAACCCCTTGATCCAGTCGGGGAACGACCTCGGGGGGGACAGCATTCCCGCCATGTCCGAATAATCGAGGTGGCAGTGGGCATTGACCAGGCCGGGCATGAGAAGCCGGTCGCCCAGGTCCATCGCCTCGCCCGAATGCGTCCGCCGCAGGTCGCGCCATCTTCCCACCGCGCGCACCTGCCCGCCGTCCAGCGCCACCGCGCCATCCTCGATTGTCGGAGCGGTCATCGGCAGGACGATTCGGGCGCGGAGGATCATCGGATGTGGAACGTCGCCTGCCGACGCCTGCTTTGGGCTGGCACAGGCCGACACGCTTGGACACTGCTGCCGGTTGGCCGTCGTCGGGGCGGCGGCGGCTTGGCTGGAGGCGGGGCTACAGGTCCTTCTCCTGGCGCCGCTTCTTGGTTTCAGCGCCCAGGGTGTGCTTGCGGGCCTTGTACTTGTTCTGCCGTTTGCGAATCTGCTGCTCGATCTTCTTCACCACCAGGTCCACCGCCGAGTAGAGGTCTTCCTGGTATTCCACCGCATACAAGTCCGGCCCCGGCACGGCCAGTCGGACCGAGCACTTGAACCGCCGCTCGGAGGGCTTGGCGGTGTCGTGTTCCAGAATCACCCGGGCGTCCACCGCGCGCGAATCGAAATGGTCCAGCTTCTCGATCTTGTCCACCACATGCTGTTCGAGCGCGTCGGTCACCTTCAGGTTGTGCGCAGTCAGAATCAGTTTCATGCCGCTAACATGCCGCTCCAATCGCGGATAATCCAGCGAAATTGGATTACAGCGCGGCCGCCAGATTATCATGGCCTGGCCTGCGGAGATTTGATCTGCTTCCGCTGTGAATCGCGGAACGCTCTTCGTGACCGGAACCGACACCGGCGTGGGCAAGACCGTCCTGACCGCCTGCCTGGCGGCGCAGGGCTGCCGCCGGGGGTGGAAGGTGGCGGCGCTCAAGCCCCTCTGTTCCGGCGACCGCGGGGATGCGCTGGCTCTGTGGAAAGCCGCGGGCGGCGTGACGCCGCTCGACGAGGTGAATCCATGGCATTTCCAGGCCCCGCTGGCGCCGTTGCTGGCGGCTCGGCGCGAACGGCGCCGCGTGTCGCTCTCCGATGTCCTGCGGCATGTCCGCGCGATCCGCCGTCGCTTCGATTTCACCCTGGTCGAGGGAGCGGGCGGGCTGTTGAGCCCATTGGGCGAGGGGTTCAGTTCCCTGGATTTGATCGTGGCGCTGGACGCAAGACCGGTGGTGGTTTGTCCCAACCGCCTGGGGGCGGTCAACCAGGCCCTCCTGGTGTTTGCGGCGTTGCCAGCCCGATTTCGCGCCCGGGCCGCCGCCGTTCTGGTGGACCCGCCGCGGCCCGATCTTGCCGGCCGAACCAACCTTCTTCTTCTGCGGGAGCTGCTTGGCCTCGGCCGCGTCCATGTGTTGCCGTGGATCAAGAACCGCTCGGAACCCAGCCTGCGGGTCGCTCGGCTCTGCAACGCCCTTCTTGGCGCGAAGGCATCACGGGCGCCGGCCGCGCCAAAAGGCCTGACGCCGCGAGCGCGCGCCGCGCGCCGGGCAGCCCGGCGATAAACCGGGTTAACTCCTGCGGTCCTTGATGGCTTGGAGAATGTCGGACACGGCGTCGGTTCGCGGACGCACTCCCACGTTGCCCCGGCCATGGATGCGCACAGCCACCGCCGCGGCGGTCTGCTCCTTGCCTCCCACGATCAGCATGGTGTGGACCCTGGCTTCCTCGGCCCGTTGGATGCGCCCCTGCAGCTTGTCGTTGCTGAACTCGACGGTCGCCCGCACGAACTGCGCCCGCAGTTCCCGGGCGATGTCCTCGGCGTAGCCCACCTGGTCGCCGGTCACCGGCAGCACCCGCACCTGCTCCGGCGCCAGCCAGAGCGGAAAATTGCCGGCGTAATGCTCGATCAGGAACCCCACGAATCGCTCGTGCGTCCCCAGCGGCGCCCGGTGAATGCACAGGGGCGTCTTGTCGGTGTTGTCCTTGTCCCGGTAAACCAGCCCGAACCGGGAGGGCACCGCGAAGTCCACCTGGTTGGTGGCGATGGTGAACTCGCGGCCGATCGCGCTCCAGACCTGCACATCGATCTTCGGCCCGTAGAACGCCGCCTCGTTAGCCACTTCCACGTGCTGGATGCCGCTTTCCTTTAGCACCCGCCGCACCATGTCCTCGGTCTGCTTCCAAAGCTCGGGCTGATCCACGAACTTCTGGCCCAGCTTGGCGGGGTCGTGGGTGCTGAAGCGCATGACATACTTCTCGATGCCGAAGATCTTGAAGTACTTCAGGTACAT
>JAKLEJ010000194.1 GCA_022711695.1 Verrucomicrobiota bacterium
GGCGCTGGAGCGGCTGGTGGTGTGGATGGACACTTACGCGCAGCGGCTGGGCGTGTTCGATTCCGAACAGGAGAAGGCCCTCGAGGAACTGCGGCAGGCCAGCCGGGGGCTGCTGGCGGAGCGGCCGCCGGTGCGGTCGGCGGCGCTGCCGGTGGCGCCGGCCCGGCCCTGACTCAAGCGCGGAAGAGCTGGCCCATCTTGCGGCCGAGGATGCGGCCGGCCACCAGCAGGCTGGCCGAAAGGATGACCATGCCGACCACGCCCAGGGCGCAGGCCACGCCGGGGGAGTTGGGATCGATGCGCCCCATGACGGTGTAGATCATCTTGGTGAGGGGGTAGTACTGCTCTTTCATGGCCAGGATAAGGCCGTCGCTGACTTCGAGCATGGCGAAGGAGAAGGTGAGAACGGCGCCGGCGACGAGGTTGGCCATGACCAGCGGAAGGGTGATCCGCCGCAGGGTGCGGAAGGGAGAGGCGCCCAGGTTGGCGGAGGCTTCCTCGAGCGTGACGCTGGTCTGCTGAAATCCGGCGTAGGCGGAACGGACGATATAGGGGAGGCGTCGGACGCTGTAGCTGACGATGAGGAGGAGGGTGGGGTTGTTGCGCGGGTTGAAATACTCGTTGAGCCAGCGGTTCTGGAAATTGTCGAAGCCGGCGACATAGCCGAAGGCGAGCACCAGCCCCGGCAGGGCCAGGGGGAGCATGGCCAGGGCGTCGAGGAGACCGGCCATGGGGATGCGCCGGCGGGTCAACAACCAGGCGATGACCACTCCCAGGACGAGATCGAGCCCGGCGCTGCAGGCCGAGTAGAAGAGACTGTTGCCAATGCTGGAGGCGGTCAGGCCATGCGCGGCCAGCTCGGCGTAGTTGGCCAGGGTCCACTCCCGGGGCAGGATGCTGAAGAACCAGCGATGGGCCAGGGACTGAGCGACGACCGCCAGATGAGGCAGCAGGGCGATGGCGACCAGGCCGCCCAGGGCGGACCACAGGAGCAGGGTTTGCGCGCGGCTGGCGGGGGTTTCGCCGCCGGCGGTATGGCCGCGCGCCAGCATTTCGTAGCGGCGCGCCGCCAGCATGCGCTTGCTGGCCAGGAACAGCAGGACTGTCAGCAACAGCACGAGGACGACCAGCGCGTAGCCGGCGGGGTTGGTGTTGATTTCGTTGACGGCGTCGAAGATCTGGACGGGGACGACCCTGGAGAAGCCGAAGATGAGCGGCGTTCCCAGGTCGGTGAACGCCCAGATGAAAACGATGATGGCGCCGGCAAAATAGCCGGGGAGGATGAGGGGCAGGGTGACGGTGCGGAAGAGCCGGAAGCCGGCGGCGCCGAGGTTCTGGGCGGCCTCGCGCATGGCCGGATCGATGTTGGCCATGGCTGCGGAGACATTGAGGAACATGATGGGATAGAGGTTGAGCGTCTGGAGAATCACGATTCCCCAGAAGCCGCCCTGTCCCAGCCAGTCGATGGGGGCCTCGGGGGGAAGCCAGCCCAGGTCCATGAGCAGCAGGTTAAGGGAGCCGTAGCGGGCCAGCAGTTGGCGCAGACCGATGGCGCCGACAAACGGCGGCATGATCATGGGCACCAGCAACAAACCGCCCAGGAGGCTCTTGCCCCGGAAACTGAAGCGGGTCATGTACCAGGCCATGGGCAGAGTGAGGAGGGTGGTCAGGGCGGTGGTGAGGGCGGCAATGGCGAAGCTGTTGAGCAGGCTTTCGCGCTGGAGCGGGCTGGCGAGCAGCGTCGAGAAATAGCGGAGGGTGAGGCGGCCTTCCGGGAAGAAGGCGTTCTTCAGGGCGAAGCTGACCGGGTAGAAGAGGAACAACCCAAAGAAACCCGCCAGCAGCGCCAGGAAGGCCACGGTCTTGAGGTTCAAGTCGTAACGGCCCATGGCGGCGGGAGCGGGGGGCTTGCGGGCGGGCTAGTCCAGGCGGCCCAGGCAGGAGCGGTCCACCTGGGCGGGCGCGGCGCCGGGCATGTCCATGCGCGGACGCGCGCGCAAGAGCTCGCGAACGGGGTCGAAGGTCTTGAGGAGGGCTGCGTAGTCTGGATCGCTGGTCGAGGCAAAGACCGGCCGGCCGCAGGCTTGGCTGCCGCCCGCCTCGCGGGCCAGGGGCGCCATGAGAAAGCCGTTCCGTTCGGGATGAGTGATGCGGGTCCAGACCGGGCGGGGCAAGCGGCCCTCCTTGTGACATTCGGCGCAACGGCGCCGGGCGACTTCGGCCAGCGTTTTGTCCAGGTCCGCGGGGTAGATTTGCCGGCAGCCGCGCTTGTCGGGATGGGCGGTTTCGCTGGTGCCGTAATAAGGGACGTTCAGATCGATCCAGGCGAGAACGCGGCGGATTTCGGGGGCGGGCATTTTGAGGCGGGGCGCGCCGTTGGTTTCGGGATGTCCGCTCAAGAGGAGGTCCGCCAGCTTGCTGCGGGGCGATCCCCAGGCCTTGGGGGTGACCTCGAGGATGTTTTGTTCCATGCCGTTGTAGGTGGGGATCCAGCTCACATAAGGGCTGTCCCATTCGGCCTCGCCGGAGCGCTTGCGGCCTCGAGCCAGCGTCTCGTAGGAGACGTTGAAGAAATCCGTCTTGTCGCCGCGGAGATCGACCCGGGCGGGGGGCGCGGGTCCGGAGTGGCAGCGGACGCAATGGGCGTCGAGCACGGGTTGGACGATCGAGGAGTAATCGAAACCCAGGCCCTGGCCCCACTCGGGCGGGCGCAGGCGGTCGGGGCGGCGGGGGGCGACACTGCGGCCGGCCACGACCTGCTGGCGGGGCTCGTGGCAGCCGACGCAGCCCTGGATCTCGCCCGGCATTAAATGGGTGAAGGTCCGCATGCGCTGAACGGCGCGGCCGCGGGCATCCAGGGCCATGAAATAGAGGGGTCGGCCGGCGGGAACCTCGAAGCAGGCCGAACCATCGGCGGCCACGGGAGCGTAGCCCCAGACTTTCTTGCCGGCGTAGGTGGCGCCGCAGGAGATCACGGGGAACTGGAATCCGAACGCCCGGTTGTTCACGTCCGTGCGCACGGCCTTGCGCATTTCCTCGACCACGCAGATCTCGGCGACCTCGCCGCGTTTCACGAAGGGATCGAGCCCGCGATAGACGTCCTGGAGCACGACCGTGGCCCAGGCGACGGAGGCGTCCGACTCTTCGAGGGGGTTGGGCTGGACGGGGGCGAGGTCGTCGGCGGGAGAGATTTGGCCGGCCAGAATGGGCGGGGCGGGGCGGGCGCGGAGCGGCTGGGGATTGTAGAAGCCCAGGTCTGCGCGGCGGGCGATCACGCGCGTTTGCCGCTGGCCATCGTAACTCCGCGCCACAATGTTGCCGCGTTTGGACACCAGGAAATAATTCTCATCGACGGGAACCGGGTTCTCGTAAGGGCCGCGGATGCTGTTGCCGTCGCCCTGGTCCGCGCGGCCGATGTTGACCTCGGGAGTGAGGTTGCGGATGCCGGCCTGGGCGTTGTTGCCATGGAAGATGTCGATGATGCCGATGGCGCCGCGGCAGGGGCCGTTGTGGCTGGTCAACAGGCACAGCACGAGATCGGTTCCGGGGATGGAGCGGGCCTCCATGAAGGTGGCCGGGCTGAGGACGCGGTTGCCGAAGAAGCCGGCCAGCCCCGTGCCATCGGGACGGAGGGTCCACAGGCTCTGGATGGGAATGGCCGGCTTGTCCACGTACTCCCAGCGGGAGTAGATGATGCGGCCATCGGCCATGACGCTGGGGGTGAAATCGTTGACGATGTTGGCCGAGAGGCGGCGCACGTCGGCGCCGTCGCGCCCCATGCGGTAAAGCACGCCGACGGGCGACACCCAGCAGTAGGCGAATCGCGACGCGCGGGTCGAGAGAAAGGCGATGCCGCCATCGGGCAGCCAGCAGGCGTTGTAGTTGTGGTGAGGGCCGTCGGTGAGTTGGCGTAGGTTTTGGCCGTCGGCGCCTACGCGGAACACCTGGTAGCCCTCGTGCTGGGAGCGACGCCAACTGAAGAGGATTTCGCGTCCGTCGAAGGACACGTCACAATCGAGGATTTGACCCTTGGGGGAGGCGGCCAACTCGGTGAGTTGGCCGGCGCTGGGCCCGCTGACCTGGAGGAGGCACAGCCCCCCGCCGGCCCCGAATCCTTCGACGTGGTAGGTATAGACATGCGAGGGGTTGAGTTCGCGCCGTTGGATCAGGACGAGCCGGTCGAAGCCCAGCTCTCCTGCCGCAAGCGTGGCAGCCAAACCGCCCTGTTCCTCGACCTCTCCGTCCATCCAGTCCTTCGGTTTGCCCGGGGGCAGCTCGACGAACCTGGCGAGCATGTGGGGAGGGACGGGGGTGGAATAAACCTTGATCTCGGAGGCGCCCGGGTTGAAGCCGCCGTAGGAGCTGAGGAATTTGAGCTTGAGCTGGCGGGCCCGTGACGGGGCCGCCAGGCGGATGGGCTGAGGCCCGTGCCCTTGTTTGAAGCGGCCTTGCGCCGCCGGGGCCGCCGCGGAATCCAGCCAGACTTCGTAGTCCTTCCAGCCTTCCTCGGCATACCAGGCCGTGCGGGCAAAGTAGTGGATTTCGGCGACGGTCACCTCGTTGGTCCAGCACAGGATGAGCTCGGCGCCCTGGCGATGGGTGTCGCCGTTGACACACCAGGCCTGGTCGAGGTCCTGCTCGGCGCCGGGAACGGGGATGCGGCCATCGATGGCGAAGCGGGCTTGGTAGTGGCTGCTGTGCTCGGACGTGGCGGCGGCCGCGGCGAAGACCGCGATGTTCTGCGGGGCGTTGGCGGCCGGGGCCGCAGCGCGCCCGGGAACGGCGAGAAGCGATGCCGCCAGGCAGGCCCCGAGGAGGGACAGACCTTCGGAGGCGGTCTTCCCGAATCCGAGAGCAACTGCGCGACAGAGGCCGGAGGCTTTTACAGAAGGAAACGAAGGAAAGGAAGGGAGGCAGAGGGAACCCCTTACCCCAACCCTCTCCCCGTCCGAAGGGGCGAGGGAGCCGCGAAGGCGGCCGCTGAGGTGTCTTCGTGCTCTTCCCAGGAAGCGAGCGAGCGCAACTTTCATAGTGGTCCGCGTTTGGCCGCGGCGCCGAACTGGCTGTCCGAGCGCGCTCCCGCGGGCTGCCGCGGCCCTGGAATTCCCGGGGCGGCGGGCGGGGTGCTAGGAACTCGAGCGGCGGCTTCCGAGGGCATCGAGCTCGATTTCGAAGAGCAGTTCGTCGCGGCAAATATCCGCCTCGGTGACCACCGCGGGCCATTCGCGAATCTTGAGGCGTTTGCGCCAGGCCTCGAAGTGCTTCACGTCCTCCGGGCGTTTGAAGTAGGCGGTGGCGCGGGAAACATCGGGATAATCGAGGCCCCTGGAGACGAGGATGGCGCGGACGACCTCCATGGTGACGTCGATCTGCGCCTCGACATCGCCCTGGCAGACGCTGGCGCCGCCGGGAGCGATGCTGGCGGTGCCGGACACCATCACGCGCCGCAGGGCCGGGCTGGCCAGTTCGACGGCGCGGCTGAAGGAGCTGCCGTAAGCCGGGGCCGGGCATTGTTTGGGAGAAAGGACTTCCTGAAGGACGAAGCCGTCCCGCGAACCCCGGGAGGCCCAGGCTGCGGCGGTGAGGGCGTGGCCGCCGGTGTTCTCGCCGCTGACGCCGGTGCTGGCCGGCACGACGCGGTCGAAGACGCCCTTGCGCTGGTAGAACTCCGTGCGGACCTCGTTGAAGGGCCCGTACCAGTCCAGGATTTTCTGGATGAACAGCCAGGTGCGAGCCAGATCCGGGATGCCCATGCCGCCGGCCTGAAGGCCCGCGTCGATGAGCTCATAGACCTGGCGAGCCTGGGTGGGCCTGTCCAGGCGGGCATTGGCGGGCAGCAGATTGCCCAGGAGCAGATGCCGGGCCCAACCGTCGTCGTAGGTCCGGCCGACCGGCTGGCCCTGGCAACGGACGGTTTGAACAGGCGCGCCCGAGACGGCCAGCACGTGCATGCCGGAGAGAGGGTGGCCCTGGCAACTGCGACCCTGGACGTAGGTGACCGGCCAGCAGAGCTCGCCCAACTCCTTGTGGAGTGCGGAAAGAATCTCGGCATGGACGGCGAGGTCGCCGAAGACCTCCTGGCGGGCGATGACCGCGCCGGACTCGCGCAAGACCTGTCCGAGGCGCCCGACCATTCCGGAGGGGGATTCGCCCGGGAGCGGGCGCAGGGTCGCGTGCAGTTCCTGCATGGCCCCCTGGGCGACGGTGGTCAGGTCGAGCCCGCGGCTGTGCTGGCGGGTGATCGCGGCCGGGCTGGCGGGGGAGCCCCCGGCCGGCTTGGCTGGCGTTTGCTCCCTGGGCATGGCGGATGGATTCACAAAGAGAGAATGTATTCCGCGAGATCGGCGATTTGCTCCCGGGTGAGGTGGGAGGTGACCCCGTGCCGATCCTTGGCATTCTTGGAAGTCAGCACCTCCTGGATGGTGGCGGCCGATCCATCGTGCAGGTAGGGGGCGGTTCGCCAGCATTCGACCAGGGTGGGGGTGTCGAAGTTGTCCGACGGCTTGTCGTACTGGCTGCGAGTGCCCACATCGTAGTGCTGGAGGTCGGTGAAGAGGCCCGGGGGATGGCAGGTGGCGCAGGCGACCTTGGAATCCTTGAACAACTTCTCGCCGCGCTTGGCGCTGTCGGAGAGGCCGCCCTTGACCAGGCGGGGGCTGGGGGTGGGCTTGAGGGCCATGAGGTAGGCGTCGATGCTCTCGGGCACCTCTTCGGGCTGGACGGTGAAGAGAATGTGCCGGATGCCGGCGCGCACCGCGGCCTTGCCGTCCTC
>JAKLEJ010000195.1 GCA_022711695.1 Verrucomicrobiota bacterium
GAAGGTGTCCCCCACCTTCAATCCCAGACGGCGGGCGGCAAAGCTCCCCACCACCGCCTCCCGAAGCGTGGGATCGAACCACCGCCCCTGGGCCAGACCGAAGCGCCGCCCCGCGGCATCCAACTCCGCGCGCTCAAAGAGATCGGGCAGTGTGCCCACGATCCGCCAGCCGCGATAGTTGTCGCCCATGGCCAGCGGCACGGCCAGCGCCACGCTGGGATGGGCCCGAATCGTCCGGTAATCCTCCCATCGCAGGTTGCCCGGCGAGGACTCCAGGTGAAACACCGCGTTGAGCACCAACTGAAGCCTGGATCCCCGGGCCCCCAGCACGGCATCGAAGCCTGTGTTGACTCCGGAGAAAGTCCGCTGGGCCTGCTCCTTCACCATCCAAACGGCCATGAGCAGGCCTGCTCCCAGGGCGATGGAGATCGCCGTCACCGCCGTGGTGAGCGCATGCTGGCGCAAGCTGCGCCGGACGATCAGACCCACGGTCATGCGGCCGCCTCCCGGGAGGCGGCGGCCCGATTCAGGGCGGCCATGGATTCCACGCGGGGGAAACGGGACAGCACCTCCCGATCGTGCGACACCAGCAGGAGGGCCGCGCCGGCTTCCCGGCAGGTTTCGCGGATCAAGGCGATGACCTCCCCGGCATTGCGATGATCCAGATTGCCGGTCGGCTCGTCCGCCAACACCAACCGGGGCCGGTTGGCCAGCGCGCGCGCCACCGCCACCCGCTGCTGCTGGCCCGACGAAAGCTGGCTCGGCCGCTGGTGCAGGCAGCCGCCCAGCCCCACCCGCTGCAATAACGATTCCGCGCGCGGCCGGTCCACGCCGGGGCCGAAGGACATCGCCAGCAGCACGTTCTCCAGGCAGGTGTACCCCTGCAGCAGGTTGAACGATTGAAAGACATACCCGAGCGTGGCGGCGCGCCATCGATCCCGCGCCGGCTCGCTCAAGGCCGAGACTTCGATTCCCTCCAGGAGCACGCGCCCGCTGTCCGGAGTCAGGATGCCGGCGATGAGATTCAGCAGCGTGGACTTGCCGGAACCGCTCTCGCCCGCCACCGCCACCTCCTCCCTGGCGTCCAAGGCAAGGTGTTGGACGTCAATGACGACCGGAGCCGTGCCGTCCGGGCGCGGAAAGGACTTCTGGATCCGGTCAATTGTGAGCAACGCCATGAATGAACATTCGGGAACCAACCCGCCTCGTAATATGCACGAGGTCCGCAACCGCGCAAGGGCCGGGCTGAGGCAAGGCTCTGGGACCGGCCCCCCTCCTGGCGCGGAGACCCGCCGTTGGACCTGCCGGCGCCTTCACCGCCGCGTTGGCCAAGAGGCAAAAGGCTGAACTTGTCGCCGGCGACCCGAGTTCAAGGCGGTGGAACAGGAGACCGAATTGGACGGGCTCAAATGAAGCAGCCTCTGAAGAGCAGGTTTGCCAACCTCGAATTGGTGACGATCGCCATCCTTCTGCTGGGCGGAACAGGAGTCAGGCCATGGATCGATTCGTCGGCCGAGGTGTGAACAAACCGCGTGTCGGGCGCGCTTCAGCGGTGCGGGCATCCGGGCCAGCAGCACGGCCTGCGCATGCCTCCTCGCATCTTATCGATGCCAACCTCGATGCGCCGCTTCCTGGTGGCCTCTTGCTTCGCTGAGGTTACCCAGCAGATCCACTCGTTTCGGGCCAGCGGGGTGATCTTGGACCATAGGGTTTTGGCGGTGGCGTTGGACTCGATGGCTTTTCGGAAGTCTGCCGGCAACCGATGAGCCGTGCCGTCTGCCAGTCTTTGAGTGGTCATGGTTCGAAGCGTGTCTGTTCCACCCGGCGCTCGATCACTCGCCAATCAACTTGTGGTAGCGCCCCATCCAGTAAGGCAGCAGGAAGTAGGCGCCGTCGTCCTCGCCCTGCCCGCCGTTGCCGCCGTCGAGCCGGTAAGGGTTGCCGTTCCATTTCGACATCGGCAATTCGTCGTAGGGAAGGACGATCAATGCCTGCGCCTGTCCGAATCGGTCGGCCAGGAGGTCGCGCGGGACATCGGCCCGATGCGAATTGGCCACCGTCCAATCGATCTGGTCCATCGGGATCTCGCGCAGCGTGCGCAGCGATTCCTCCCGATCGAAGTTCGCGCTCTTCGCCCCGACGGCGCGGATGAAGTTCCAAAGCGGATTACGCTCGGGACGCTCGACCTGCCAGGCGCGGTCCAGGCTCTCCAGGTAAACCTCCCGCAATTTGGCATCGGTCTCGTACTGGAGCAGCGGATAGTAGGACAGAAAAGCCAGCTCGTCATCGGAATGATTGACGTGGCCCGGATAGTTGATCTTTTGATTGCGCGTCAGCAAATGGTAACGATGTTTCGCGATCAGTTCGCTGGACGCTCTTCGATAGCGCTCATGGCCGGTGATGTGGAGGGCCACGCGCAGGTGAGCGAGCAGGTGCAGCGCCCGCAGCCCGGTCTCCGTGGGATCTTCCCAGATCGCCTCCGGCCCCCACCACCCCCAGCGAGTCCGATTGCCGTCCACGTCGATTAACCGATAATCGTTCTTCAGGATGTGATCGGTGATGCGGGTGACGACCTGGCGGATCTTCTCTTTCTCCCCATCGTCGGCGACGAGGTCGAAATAGACCGGGTAGGCGAAGTAATGGCCGACGATCTCGTCCGAGCTGGTGTCGCCCTTCCAGCGCCACAGGCCGTCAGGCGTGTCGTGCCATTCGCCGTCGGCCGGTTGAAGATCCTGGCCCTTGCGGATGAAGGAGCGGGCGGGGAAGCCCGGGATGCCGGTGATTTCCTCCAAGCGCAGGATCGCCTGCATTCCCTGGCGGGCGAAATCGCGCGCTTCCGCCTCGCCGGTGACCTTGTAGCGAAAACATTCGGCGGCCACGTACATCGCGGTCCATAAACCGTCGTTGTCGGAAGAGACCGTTTGGTTGCTCGTCAGGTCGCCAGGCCGATGCAGGCGCGAATCGGCTGTCAGGCCGTGACGGACGTGTCGCTGACGAATGCGCTGCTCGAAATGGCGCGCCTTCTCCGCCAGCGTCATCCGCTTCTCATCGAGGCGGCTGTAGCCGGCCGGCGTCTCCACCCAGATTTCGTTCTCGCTGGTCGTCGGGTTCATCGGCCCGAGGCCGATCCCGGTTACCCGGTCGTCGGGGAGCCAGCGCCGGCCGGCGAAGTAGCGAATCGAAACGGCCCCGGGCGCGGAGTCGTAAAGCGCCAGCCCCTTCGATGTGCCCATCCAGAGCCGGGTCTTGCCGGCGCGCAGCAAGACCCTCACCGGCGCCACCGGCAGAACCGATCCGGGCGGGACGATCTCCGTCCGGCCATTCGCCAGTTGCCTGACAACGGCGTTCTCGATGGCCTGGTATTCGCCGTCCCGCGCCGCGCGATGAATGCGAATCGTGCCTTGCGTCAATCGCTGAAACTGCTCGGCGGGAACGGAACTTGCGGACCTTTGGAGATAGCGCTCCTGGGCCTGCAGGACCGTGAGCGTCAAACCCGATAGCACGACTATTCCAATCGGCTTGAGAAGAGCGGCTCGTCGCCTAAGGGGCCGTTTGATTCTGAACATCGGATGATGGAAAGGAGGTCCAAGGATCACAGCGCCGCCTTCGGCGCATTTCCTTCGCCTTCATGGGATTCCTTCCAGGCTTGCAGCCTCGTGCGGGCGCTGCTCTGTGCGGGGTTTTGAGGGAATGGGGCCGTTCTTCGGGAGAAGGGCGCAAGGGTTGGTTTCATCTGCGGGCAATGTGTCGTTGGCGGGTGGCCGGCCTGGGGCCCTGGCTCCGCAGGGAGAATTCGACCGCGTGACTACTTAAACCAGTTGGGAAGCAGGGTGGTGAGCGGGGGGCAATAGGTGATGAGCAAGACGGCGGCGAACTGGACGCCGACCAGGGGCAGGGTGGCGCGGCTGACTTCGCTCATCGGCTTCCCAAAACGATAGGAGGACAGGAACAGGTTCATGCCCACAGGGGGCGTGAGGAAGCCCAACTCGAGGTTGGCCAGGAAGATGATGCCCAGATGGACGGGATCGATGTGGAAAGCCTCGCCCAGCTTGACGATGAGCGGCACGACCACCACGATGGCCGAGTAAGTGTCCATGAGGCAGCCCACCACGAGCAGGAAGAGGTTCAATGCCAGCAGGAAGATCCAGGGGGTCTTGATCGTGGCTTGCGCCCAATCCACGGCTTTGGCCACCCATTGGGCGTCCACCAGGTAGTTGGTGAAGCCCAGCGCGACGCCGAGGATGAGCAGGATGCCGCCCACGACCAACCCGGCCTCGGTCATGACACGGGCAACCTCGCGCGGGGTCTTATAGTCGCGATAGACGAAGGTCTCGACAACGAAGGCGTAAGCGGCGGTGAGCGCCGAGACTTCGACGGCGGTGGCATAGCCGCCCAGCAGGCCGACGAGCGCTACCACCGGGATGGCGAGTTCCCATTTGGCCTCCCAGAGAGCCCGGCCGGCTTCCCGGAGGTCGAAAGGCGGCGGGGTCGATCGATTCCACGGCACGCGGGTCAGTCCGTAGAGAATGGTGACGGCGACCAGCACGAACCCGGGCAGCACCCCGCCCCAGAACATCTCCTTGATGGGCACCTTGGCGATGATGGCGTAGAGGATCAGGGGCAGGCACGGCGGGAAGAGCATGCCCAGGGCGCCGGAACTGGTGAGGAGCCCGAGGGCGGGGCGTTCCGGATACTTGGCCGCCAGCAGCACCGGCAGCAGCAGCCCGCCCAAGGCCAGAATGGTCACGCCTGAAGCGCCGGTGAACGAGGTGAAGAAGGCGCAGAGCAGCGCCGTCATGATGGCCGGCCCGCCCCGCAGCCAACCGACCCAGGCCTGAAACACCCGCAACAGTCGCCGGGAGGCGCCGCCTTCGGCCAGAAAGTAGCCCGCCAGGGTGAATAGCGGAATGGCCGGAAGGGTGGGGTTGGTCACCAGCCGATAGTGATCGATGGCGATCGAGGAAATCGTCTGGCCGTCGCCCCAGAAGAGAATCAGCGCCGCCCCGCCCAGGGTGACAAAGACCGGCGCGCCGGCAAACGTGGCGACAAGAAGGAGGACGAGCGCGGGCCAGACCCATTTTTCGGCGCCGCCCGGCGGCCAGAGCGCCAGGGCGACAACCCCCGCCGCCAGCAGGGCCGCCGCCAGCCCTCCCCACCAGCGCGCCGACGAGTGCCGCAGCAACCGCCAGACGATCAGCGCGAAACCCAGCGGCATGAGAAGCTGCGCCCACCAGAGCGGGATGCCCCAGGCCATGATCTTGGGATCGGTCCTTTCATCCAGGACGAACTGCATGCTGCCGATCGTCAGGAAGACGACGAACGCGGCGGCCACCGCGCCGCCGACAAAGCGGGCGACGGTCATCGAGCGGCCCTTGAGGAAGTTCACCGCGGCGGAAAGGGAGAGCAGGCGGTTCTCGCGCGCGGCGATCGCCCCGCCCAGCATTCCGACCAGGAGCGTCAATTGCTGCACCAGCGTGGACGAGCCGAAGAAGGATTTGTTGAAGAAGGCGCGCAGGGCGGCCTCCAGCAGCGGCAGCAGCATCATGGCCGCGAGGCCGGCGATAACGACGAGGTTTTCCGCCCGAGCCAGGGGCCCCCAGGCAGGTTTGGCTTGGCTGGCGGCCTCGGCGGCCGGCCGGCTGGCGTGCTCGGTCTCCATGGGAGCCGGCTATTGGCCCGGGCGGGCGTTTTGGTCGCGATAGGCTTTGACCAGGCGCACCGCCTCATCGTAGGCGGCCGGGGGCACCAGGTTTCCGCGCACCTGCTTCTGCAGGCCCTCGGCGAACTGCTCCCAGGTGGCCCGGGCCTGGGCGTCCAACCGGTGGACAGTGAGCCCGCGCTTGGCCATGGCGGCCACGGCCTCGTCGCTTTCCTTGCGGCTGACCGCCTGGATTTCCTCGCCGGTTTGGGCGGCGCTCTTGAGCAGTTCGGTCCGGGTGTCGGCCGGCAGGCCGTCCCAGACCTTGCGGCTGATCACGGCGCCCCCCGAGAGGGGGGCCCAGTTCAACTCCACCATGTGTTTGGCGCTGTTGTAGAACTGGCCGGCCAGGGCGTAGAACGGCGCGGAGGCCAGCGCCTCGAGCATGTTGCCCGCGCTCAGCCCCGTGAGGATGTCCGTGAACTCGAGGGGCACCGGCTGAAAGCCGACCTCGCGCATGACCCGCGCATAGACCTCGTCCGAGCGCTCGGCGAAGAACTTGAGCTTGCGGAAATCCTCGGGCAACACCGCCGGCGTTTTCGAGAACAGTTGCACCCAGCCGGCGTCGCTCATGAAGAGGAGCTCGTAGCCTTTTTCGCGCATGTTCTTCTGGAATCTCGGGAAGAGCGCGCGGCGGACGTAGGCTTGCTCATCAAGTGTCCGGAAGACCAGCGGCATCTTCTGGATGCAGTTGACCTCCGGATCGATTTCGGCGAGGCCCAGGCTGGTCAGCACCGCGGCGTGCAACTGGCCGGCGCGAATCCGGCGCAGCATGTCCACCTCGCTCCCCATCACGCCATCGGTGTAGATGTTGGCGATATCGACCGCGCCCTGGGTGGCCTCGCGCCAGCGCGCCGCCAGGGCCAGGAGGGACTTGTGCCCCGAGGTGTCCTTGGGCAGCAGCGTGGCCAGGCGAATCTTGACCTTGGGGACGGCGGCGCCCCAGGCGGCCGGGGCGGCCAGGGCGCACAGCGCCGTGGCGGCGAAGGCGCGGCGAAGAAAGGTCCGGCGCGATGGCAGGCAGAGGGCGGCATCGCGGACCGGCAGAGCGCGGGGAACGAGT
>JAKLEJ010000196.1 GCA_022711695.1 Verrucomicrobiota bacterium
AGATGGCCCGCCGCACCAATTGGGGCAAGCTGTTGGAACCCGCGCAGCACCTGCCCCCGGAGAGGGACCCGGCCCTGCCGGCGAACGGCGGGACCGGCCCGAACGGCCACGGAAGCGAACAGACCCCATGATGCATTTTCCTATGAAAGCAATCCTGCTATCTCCGGCACTCCTTCTGGCGGTGCTGATTGCCGGCTGCGGAAAGCGGCAGCCGGGCACTGACACGCGCCCGGCCCAGGTCACCGTGAGCGAGCCCGCTTGGGAACAGGTGGTTGACTACCTGGACCTCACCGGCACCGTCTTCCCGTCCAGGACGGTGGACCTTGTCGCCCGCGTTTCCGGGTACCTGCGATCCGCTGATTTCGCGGACGGGGCGCTGGTCGAGGCGGGCCAGACGCTGTTTGTCATCGAGCCTGAGCCTTACGAGCAACAACTGCGCCTGGCGCAGGCCGCGCTCCTGCAGGCCCAGTCCGAATACGACCGGCAGATCGAATTGAGCAAGGAGAACGCCACGTCTGCCGCCAGCGTCGAGCGGTGGCTCAGCGCGCGGGACCAGGCTTCCGCCCAGGTCGAGCTCGCCAGGATCAACCTGGGCTACACGCGCGTCACCGCGCCGTTCAGCGGTCGGATTGGGCGGCGCCTGGTTGATCCCGGCAACCTCGTCGGCCCGAACGTCAACACCAGGCTCGCCACGCTGGAGCAGATTGATCCCATCTATGTTTACTTCAACCTGAACGAGCGGGATGCGCTGCGCATTTGGGAGGCGGTGCGCCAGGGCGGTCTCGCCCGCCAGCCGGGCACCAGCAAGGCGCGCGTGATGGTTGGGCTGCAGACCGAGGAGGGACATCCGCACGGCGGCGCGCTCGACTTCACCGACACCGCCGTCAGCACGGCCACAGGCACGCTGCCGATGCGGGCGGTGCTGCAGAACGAGGACAAGGCCCTGTTCCCCGGGTTGTTTGCCCGCGTGCGAATCCCGCTGGGCGAACCCCGGCCGATGCTGGTCGTGCCCAACAGCGCCATCGGCAACGACCAGGAAGGCGATTACGTCCTGGTGGTAGGCGCGAACGACGTCGTGGCCCGCCGCGGAGTGGTGAAGGGCCCGCTCACCCCGGGCGGCTGCGCCATTCGCAGCGGCCTGGACCCGGCCGACCGGGTGATCGTCAATGGCCTGATGAGGACGCGCCCGAACGCAAAGGTGGCCCCGGTTAAGGCAGGCCCCGGCCAGCCGGCGGCCGCCGCCGCGCCCGGCCAGGCCCCCGAGTAGCCCATGTTTGCCAAATTCTTCATCGAGCGGCCTGTCCTGGCCAATGTCATCGCGCTGGTAATCGTTCTGCTGGGCGGCGTTGCCATGTTCGTGCTGCCGGTCGCGCAGTATCCGCCCATCACCCCGCCCACCGTGCAGGTGACGACCACCTATCCCGGGGCCAACGCCCGGACGCTGCTCGAGACGGTCGCGCTGCCGATCGAGCAGCAGGTCAACGGCGTCGAGAAGATGCTTTACATGCAGTCCGCCTGCACCTCGGACGGCCGCTACACGCTGACGGTGACCTTCGAGGTGGGCACGGACCTGGACTTCGCGCAGGTGCTGGTCCAGAACCGCGTCTCCGCCGCCATGGCGCAGTTGCCGGTCGCCGTCCAGCAGCAGGGCGTGGTCACCAAGAAGAAGTCCACCGCCATTCTCCTGTTCATCGCCCTGACCTCGACGAACCAGGCGCATGACGCCCTGTTCCTGGCCAACTACGGAACGATTCAACTGCGCGACAAGCTGTCCCGGTTGCCGGGCGTCGGCGAGGTGGCGGTTTTCGGCGTGGGGGAATACAGCATGCGCATCTGGCTGGACCGGGAGCTGATGCGGCAGCGCTCGCTGACGCCCAAGGACGTCATGACCGCCATCCAGCGGGAGAACGCCAAGGTCGCCGCCGGCCAGATCGGCATGCCGCCGACGCCGGCCGGGCAGGATTTTCAACTGACTGTGAACGTCTCGGGCGCCCTCACGGACATCGAGCAGTTCGAGCGGATCATCGTGAAGTCCTCCTCCGAAGGCGGCGGGTAGCTCACGCGGGTGCGCGACATCGGCCGCGTCGAGCTGGGCGCCAAGACTTACGGCCAGTTCTTCAAGCTGGACGGCAAGCCCGCCGGGGGCATCGCCGTTTACCAGTTGCCCGAGGCCAACGCGCTGGACACCGCCAAGCGGGTGCGGGCGGCGATGGAGACCTACGCCAGGAACTTCCCCGGCGGCATGAGCTACGAGGTGCCGATGGACACGACGGTGTTCGTCCGGGAATCCGTGAACGAGGTTTACCACACGCTCTATGAAGCCGGGATATTGGTGCTGCTGGTCATCATGGTCTTCCTGCAGGATTGGCGCGCCACGCTGGTGCCGGCGACCACCGTGCCGGTGACGATCGTGGGGGCCTTTGCCGGCATGGCGCTGCTGGGGTTCACCATTAACCTGCTGACCCTCTTTGCCATCGTGCTGGCCATCGGCATCGTGGTGGACGACGCCATTGTCGTCGTCGAGGGCGCGGCGAAGCACATCGAGCGCGGCCAGACTCCCAAGCAGGCGAGCATTCAGGCCATGAGCGAGCTGTTTGGCCCGATCATCGGCATCACGCTGGTGCTGATGTCGGTCTTCCTGCCGCCGGCGTTCATGCCGGGGATCACCGGGCAGATGTACCGCCAATTCGCGCTGGTGATTGCCGTGACCGCGCTCATCAGCGCGCTCAACGCGGCGACCTTGAAGCCGACCCAATGCGCGCTCTGGCTGCGGCCGCACGACCCCGGCCGCAAAAAGAACTTCTTCTTCCGCTGGTTCAATTCCGCCTATGAGCCCACCGAACGGGCTTACGTCCGCTTGATCCGCGCCATGGTCCGGCGCAGCGGCCTGATGGTGGTGATCGCGCTCGCGCTGGTGGGGCTGGCGGGGTGGGGGCTGATGAAGATTCCCACCGGGTTCATTCCCACCGAGGACCAGGGCTACCTGATCCTGGCTGTGCAGTTGCCCGACGGCGCGGCCCTGGAACGCACGGAGCGCGTCATGGACCGGGTCGCGCAGTTTGCGCTCGGTGTTCCGGGAACGCGCAGCATCGTGGCCATCGGCGGCATTTCGCCGCTGGACAACAGCGCCTCGCTCGCCAACGCCGGGATGCTGTATCTCACCCTCAAGGACTGGAACGAGCGCGGGCGGGGCGAAGACCTGCGGTCCATCTACCAGGGCCTGACCCGGAAGCTGGCCGAGGTGCAGGAGGCCAGCACCCTGGTGTTGATCCCCCCGCCGATCCAGGGCCTGGGCCTCTCGGGCGGCTTCCAAATGCAGTTGGAGCTGACCGACGGCAGCTATGACTTCGCCCGGCTGCAGCAGGCCGCGGACGAGATTGTGGCCGCGGCCAAAGCCGAGCCGGCGATTCAATCGGCCTTCACGCCGTTCCGCGCGCAAGTGCCGCAGATCTCCGTCACGGTGGATCGCTCCCAGGCCGAGACGCTGAACGTCGCGGTGGGGGACGTGTTCGACACGCTGCAGAGCTACCTCGGCTCCACCTACATCAACCTCTTCACCAGGTTCGGCCACAACTTCATGGTCTTCGCCCAGGCCGAAGGCAAGCAGCGGCTCACGGCGGAGGACATCAAGCATTACTACGTGCGCAGCCAGTCCGGCGACATGGTCCCGCTGGGCACGCTGGCCGACATCAGGGCCACCCAGGGGCCGGCCCTGATCTCGCTCTACAACCTGTTCCCGACGGCCACGATCAACGGCGCCACCGCCGCCGGCTTCAGCTCCGGCCAGGGCCTGGAGGTGATGCGGCGGATTGCCGAACGGACGCTCGGCCCGGGGCTGGAGTTTGAATGGACGGCGATGTCCTATCAGGAAAAGCTGGTGGGCGGCTCGGCCTACTTCGTCTTTGCGCTGGGGATTCTGCTGGTCTATTTCGTGCTCGCCGGCCAGTACGAAAGCTGGATTACCCCGGCGGCGGTCATCCTGGCGGTGCCGCTGGCGTTGCTGGGCACGGTCTGCGCGCTGCGCAGCGCCGGCGCGGCCAACAACATCTACACCCAGATCGGGCTCGTCCTCCTGATCGCCCTCTCCGCCAAGAACGCCATCCTGATCGTGGAAATGGCCCGCGAGGGCCGCGCCGCCGGCAAGAGCATTCTCGACGCGACCATCGAGGCGGCGCACGTGCGTTTCCGCCCCATCCTGATGACCTCGTTTGTCTTCATCCTGGGCGTGATGCCGCTCGTGATGGCCAGCGGCGCCGGCGCCAGCACGCGCAAATCTCTCGGCATCGCAGTCGCCTCCGGCATGCTGGCCTCGACCTGCCTGGCCGTGCTCTTCGTTCCCTCCTTCTTTGTGGTGCTGCAGCGCTTCGCCGAACGCAAACGCGCCAAACCCGCCGAACCCCGCCCGCCTGAGAAGGCGCCTGAGCCTGCTGCCTGATATATGAAAATCCTGTTAACTGCGGGACTGCTTGCGGCGATCACCGTCTTGTGCGGACCCGGCTGCAAGAGCGCCCGCGTCACCTCCGAGCGCGAACTCGCGCCAATGCCCCCTGCCAGGCCGGTGGCTGTTTACGTCACTGACTTCGAGATCGGGGCCGTCCAGCACGAGGACGGATTGCTCTCCGGGCGCCCCGGCCCCCTGGGCCGGATCGGGCAGCGGCTCTCCGGCGCCTCCAGCGACCCGGTCGCCCGCGGGCGGGAAATCGTGGACCTGATGGCCGACTCGCTCGTCAAAGAGCTGTCCAGGTCCGGCTTCAACGTGTCGCGCCTGCCGGCCGGCCGTGCCGTTCCCGCCGGGGGCTGGCTCGTGCGCGGCCTCTTCACGGAAGTCCAGGAAGGCAACCGCCTTCGCCGGGCCATGATCGGCTTCGGCTCGGGCCAGACCGACGTGCAGGTGATCACCACGGTTGACGACCTGTCGCAAGGCCCGCCCCGGCCCATGTACGAGGTCGCCACCGACGCGAGCAGCGGCAACAAACCGGGCGCCGCCCCGACGCTCGTTTTGACCCCCTACGGCGCCGCCGCCCGGTTTGTCATGGCCGGCGGGGACCTGGACAAGAATGTGAAGCAGACCGCCGCAAGCATCGCGGCGCAAATGACCCGGCGCATCCGGCAGGCGCCTTAACTCCCGCGCATGGCCAGACCCGAACAGCCCGGATCACTCCCGCCGAAGGCCGCCGCGGGCGCCCGAACGCAGAAGTTTCTCCGCCAGCAGTTGTGGATCTGGCCGCTCATCGCGGCGGCGATGCTGGTCCTTGTGGGCGTGTGGCTGCGAGCCGGGATGGAGGGCGCCATGCGGACGGAGATTGCCGCCAACCTGGAGACTATCCGCGACGCCAACGCCGAGGCGCTGCGGGGATGGGCCGCCGCCATGAAATCCCAGGCCGAACTGCTGGCCGACGATCAGCAGGTGCGCGCCCTGACCGCCGGCCTGTTGCGGCGCGCCCAAGAGCAGGGCATCTCGCCCGCGACGCTGGCGGGCGCGCCGGAATTCGCCGAGCTGCGGGCGAATCTGAAGCCGGCGGAGGAAGGGCGGGGTTTCAGCGGCTACGCCGTGCTGGACACCAATCTAAACGTCCTGGCGGCTGCCCGCGAGGAATTCGCGGGAGCCAAATCTCCGCCCGAGTATGCCGAGCAGCTTGCCGCCTGTTTCGCCGGCACCGCCGTGGTGACCCCGCCCTTCGCCGCCACGGGAATCGCGCTTGACGACCCGGCCGCGCCGCGCCAGAGCCGGGCGTTGATGTTCGCGGCGGCCCCCATCCGCTCGGCCGAAGGGCGGGTCATCGCCGTCCTGGCATTGCGCATTCTCCCGGAACGGGACTTCACGCGCATCCTGGCCACGGCGCGGCCGCGCGCGAGCGCGGAAACCTACGCGTTCAACCGCAACGGCGTGCTGCTTTCCGAAAGCCGGTTCGACGACGAGTTGAAACGTCTGGGGCTGATTCCCGACTCGGCCGAGTCGCAATCGCTTCTGACGCTGGATTTGCGCGATCCGCTGGTGGACCTGCGCAAGGGCCTGCGCCCGCCGAAACACCGCGCGGACCTGCCCTTCACCCGGGCCGTCGGCGAGGCGCTGGCCGGACGGGAAGGGCTGGACACGCGCGGGTATCGCGATTATCGCGGCGTGCGGGTGGTCGGAGCGTGGCGATGGCTGCCGGAGTTTAACATGGGGCTGGTGACGGAAGTTGACCTGGCCGAGGCGCTGGCTCCGCTGCGGGTCCTGCGGCTGGCTTTCTGGCTGCTGTTCGGGTTGTTGACGGCCGGCGCGGTGGTTGTGTTTGTGCTGATGCGCCTGGCGCGGCGCTTTCACGAGAAGGCGCGCCAGGCCTCCCTCGAAGCCAAGCGGCTCGGGCACTACACGCTGGACGACGAGATCGGCAGCGGCGCATTCGGCACGGTGTTTCGCGGGCATCACGCCCTCATGCGGCGGCCCGTGGCCGTGAAGGTGCTCAACCCGCTGTCGGGGGAGGCGGGCATCGCCCGCTTCGAGCGCGAGGTCCAGATGACCTGCCAGTTGACCCACCCCAATACCATCGCCCTCTACGACTATGGCCGCACCGACGATGGCTTCTTCTATTATGCGATGGAGTACCTGGAGGGGCTCAGCCTCGCCCGGTTGATCGAGGCGCATGGCCCCCAACCCGAGGGGCGGGTGATCCATATTTTGCAGCAGGTCTGCGCGTCGCTGGCGGAAGCGCACGCCCGCGGCCTGGTGCACCGCGACATCAAGCCGCAGAATATCTTCCTCACCTGCCG
>JAKLEJ010000197.1 GCA_022711695.1 Verrucomicrobiota bacterium
CGGGCATTCGAAGCTTGCGATCGATCCGGTTGAAGCAGAGCTCGCGGTCGCAGCGCTCGAACGATAGCGGATGAGTGACCGGCGCCTCGCGGCCGTCCAGATACCATTCGTCCATGCCCCAGAAGTGCCCGGAGCGCGTGTCCAGGCCCAGCGCATTGACCAGGCGCGCGACCAGGGGCAGTTGCTCGGTGGGTCCGATCGGGCCGCAGATGCCCACCGGGTTGTCGTCGGTGCTTTGCCTCCAGGCCTCCACGTACTCCAGGGCCTCGGCCAGGTAAAACTCTTCGATGGTGTCATAGAGCACGACTTTGAATCCCGGTCGCGAGAGCCGTTCCAGGTCGCGGGCGGTGAGCCGGGCGGCGGCCTCGATGATTTCCGAGTCAAGCGTGGTGTAATCCCACCAGTCCGGGGCAATGGCGCTGAGTTTTCTGGGCATAAAGATCTTGGGCGAGTTGGAGGTGTGAGGTCTATGAGGGTCTCAAGAGCCTTCCTCGAGCGAGGCTTCGTAGCGGGCGTTTGCCAGGCAGTCGTCGCCCAGCGCCTCCCGCAGGGGGTCGGCGCCCTCCGGGCCGAATCCATAGTGCGCGTGCCGCCGCCACCCCTCGGCGCGCCGGAAACGGCGCGACAGCCTCCCCAGTTCGCGCGCAAATCCGTCCATCGCCAGCAGATAGGCGTTCATCTTCTGCGAGGCATCCAGCCAGTGCTGCTGGCTGCGGTGCGCCGCCAGGGCGGCTTCCTTGAGGCGCTGCACCGGGCTGGTGTTGACGAACAGCCCCGGGATCACCCGCCTGCGCAAGGGATCCCGCAACCCGTGCGGCATGGCGTGATACACCGCCAATTCCCCCGCGACCGGGGGGCGTCGCGGGGTGGTCTGAAAGTTGCGCATGCCCCGCACAAAGGCGGCCGTGACCCCCAGGCGGCATGTGTTGGTGTGGTCTTCCATGTAATCCTGCGGCGAGGGCAGCAACAGGATCGCGGGATTGACCTCGCGCAGCACCGCCGCCAGTCGCCGCAGCGTCGCGCGCTCGTAATAAATCTCCAGGTCGTCCACCAGGCTTTCGTGGTAAACGGCGCCCAGGATCTTCGCCGCCGCCTGGCCTTCCCTGCGTCGGATGGCCCGCAAGGCTCGGACTCCGTGAACGGCGCTCCCGCAGGAGCCGCTGGCCAGGTTCAGGCAATGCGTTTCATAGCCCGCCCGCTTCAAGAGCAGCAGCGTGCCCGCCATCATGAATTCGATGTCATCGGGGTGCGCCCCGATGGCCATGGCTCTCCTGGCCGGCATGCCTTCGCCTTCCTTCCCTCGAGGGGTCCCCCGGCGCCTGGCCCCAGGCCCAGAAGCCCGCCCCGGCCCGCCTGTTGTTCCTGCACCCATAGACGTGTCGCTTGCGCGATCCCGTTCTACCGCGCCGGGCCTCGAATGGCCAGCCCCAAAGCGGCTTTTGCAGAGGAGCGGATGGGGAGGAATGCTGCCTAGCGACCCGACTCGGTCGTGCCTGGCAGTTGGGAGCGGTTCTGCTTCCACCAGGCCCGCCAGTCCGGGCGGTGTTGCTCATATTCCTTGAGGGCGCGCCTGGCGCCCTCATCGCCGAGCTTGGCCAGCGCCTGCAGGCCGCGCAGAAGTTGGATTTCGTCCAGGTCGTCCTGGCTGACCATTCGGACCAGGGCGGTCCGGGCGCGGGGATCGCCGAACTCGCCCAGCGCGCTGGCGGCGGCGACTCGCACGCTGGCTTCCGAGTCGCCGAGCGAGGCCAGCAGGAGATCGAACGCGGCTGGATTGCGCAGACGCCCCAAAGCGCCCGCGGCATTGATTCTGACGTTGGCGTATTCGTCTTTGAGAGCGGCGATGAGGGCTTCAGCGGCTTCCGGATCTTCCGCGCGTCTCAGCGCGCCGGCTGCCACCTCCCGGACAGCCCGATCCGGGTCGCGCAAGGCGGCGATTAGGGCGGTTGTGGCTCCAGGCTTGCGGAAACTCCCAAGGCCGCCTGCGGCCGCCGTCCGCACGCGCGCATCCGGGTCGCGAACCGCCGTGAGCAATGGCTGCAGCCCTGCTTCGGCGCCCAGGCGCCCAAGGGCGGAAGCCGCCGCCGCCCGCAAAGGCGTCTCCCTTGCTCTCAAGGCGGCGGCCAGCGGAGCGACGGCCCGCTCGTCGCCCAGGGCCCCCAGGGCCAGCGCGGCATTGCCGCGCGCTTGCCAGGCCTCCGACTCGCGGCCCAATGCGGCGAGCAGCGCTTCCGTCGCCCGCGTGTCCTTCAGGCCGCCCAGCGCCCGGATGGCGTCCGCTCGTCTCCGCCAGTTTCCGTCGTGCAGCACCACAAGCAGCGCATCCGAACGCGTCCCGGTTCGCGCCAGCGTTTCCGCCGCCTCGCCCCCGAAGGTGCAGTCGTCCGTGCAGGCCTGGGTCAGCGGGCTGAGCGAGGAAACCCAGAGCAGGCCGCGTGGAAAGCGGTCCTCGCTGCCCAGCATCGCCACCAGGGCGGGCACGGCGGCCGCAGCCTCTCCTCGCATCCCCAGGTGGCGCAGTTTCATTACGGCGTCGGCTCGTTCGCCGGGGTTGGTGGAGCCGAGCCTTTGAAGCTGGGTTTGCGCCGGCGACAGTCCCGACGGTTCGGCGGCGTTGCGGATGTCGATCGCGGGGCTCTCGCCGGCTTGCGCGGCGGCCGCGCGCAGCAGGACCGCGGTCAGGCCCGTCAGGAGAAAAGCCTGGGCTGGCAGGCGTCGGTTGCGAGTCGAGGTCGATGGTGTCATGGCATTCCCTTTCGTTCCGAGTCTGCCACGCCGCCGCCGGCCGTGGGTAAACGGAATGTAAACTCTCGCGGTTTCCGCGCGCGGCGTCTCCCTTGGCCGCGCCTCCGATCCGCCCCAGGGTCGGCGCGGACTCAGGGCGAAACCTGGCTGCCCGCGCTGGCCGCGATCAGTTCCTTCATGGTGGTCACGTAAAGGACGCCGTTGGCGGCCACCGGCGTCCCGCTGACGGGTGAGCCCAGGTTGAACTCGCTCAGCAACCGCTTCTCCCTGGAGGCGGCAAAGACAAGAACCTCGCCGTTGCGCGTCGCAAAATAGACCTTGCCGTCGGCCAGCAGCGGCGAAGCCCACACCTCGCCTTTGACGTCGTGGGTCCACAGGCCCGCGCCTGTCCTGGCATCCACGCAATGGAGCCGTCGCCCGGAATCCCCCACGAAAACCAGGCCGTCCGCGACAGCCGGGGTGCACATCGAGTGGCGCTCCAACGGGTAGGACCAGACCTCCCCGCTCCGGGTGATGTCACCGGACTTGGTGGCGTCGATGCACTTCAGCCAAGCCTGGTTCTTGCCCCACCAAAGGTCGCCTCCCACCGTCACGTACACCCGGTCGCCATGAAACACGGGCAGGCTCTTGATGTTGCTCGGGCTCTCTTTGCGGTTGCTGTTGAACCGATGTACGTTCTCCTTGGGGGCTGCGGGATCGCAATCGAACCACCACACTTTCCGCAGGGCCGCCGGGCCCGCGGTCCCGGCCTTGCCGTCGGCCGGGGGCAACGGCTCGAACGCGTACACCACGCCGTTGCCGCCGCAAAACAGGATCAGGTCGCGGCCGTTCGCCCGCGCCAGGGCAGGGGAGGACCAGGTGCTGTGGAAGATCGACGGCCCGATGCGCTCCGTATCCGTCGCCGCCAGCCGGCCCGTGGCTTGGTCGAGCGCGATCAGGCTGGGCGCGTCCGGGGCGTGGATTTGCTTGTGCGAGTCATCCACCCCGTTCGAGGTGTTCACATAGACGTGGCCTCCGTGAAGCAGGATCGAGGCGTGGGCCGAGTCGTGCTGTCGCACGCCGCACTCCTTGACCATGTCGAACAGCCACAGAATATCGGCGTCGTCAGGCGAAAGCGGCCCCGGCTCCGTTCCCAGCGGTGTGCTGTGCCGGGCCTCGTCCAGGAAAGGCCCGTCATTGCCGTTGGCCATCCCGGCTGCGTCCAGGCACATCACTTCGCCCCGGTTGCTTACAATATAGACCCGGTTGCTCTCGACGGTGGCCGTCGAGCAGATGCCCGCCCGCGGCCAGTCCCAGAAGATGCTGTTGGTGATCTTCGGAACCACCAGTTGCCAAAGATAAGCGCCCGTGCGCTCCTCCAGGCAAAGCAGCACTCCCCGGTCCCCCTTGTGCTTCGGGTTGCGCGGATTCTCGTTGTTGGTTCCGATGAAGATCCGCCCCCCCGCCACCACCGGGGTCGAATGGGTTTCCGTTCCCAGCCGCGCCCGCCAAAGAACGTTCCGGCCCTCGGCGGCCGAGAAGGAATCCGGCAGGCCCTTCTCGGCCGACACCATGTTGCGCGTCCAGCCCTGTCCCCACTGGGGTTGGTCGGCCGCCGGGAGGCCCATCGCCCCCAGCGCCAGCAACACTGCCCCGCCCAGCCAGGCTCCGTCTTTCGCTCGCATGATCATTGGCGCTGACTTTCGGCTTTTGCGCTCCGAAGCGCAAGCGGGGACATCGAACGTGAATCCGCGCGTAACCTCACTGGGGCAAAGCGGCGACGGTCGATTCCCGACGCGCAGCCGGCTGACGGCGCGGGGGAGGCGCGGATTCACCTGCTTCGGCCTTCGGACGGAAACGCCCGCGCAGAGTTCCCAAAGTGTCGCAGCGGTGTGAAACCCGCGTCCGCGGCTGTCATGCGTTTGTGACAGGAGGCGTTCTGGCCTGATAGAAAGGGTCTTCCTGCGGGTCGAAGCCTCCGCGCCGCCCCGTTCAAGGCTCCAACCTGTCACGTCCCTGTGACAACCGGCCGCTCGGGTCCAGTTCGCCTCCCTGCGAGTCGATGAAAGCGCGCTTCGGGATGGCCGCGCTTCGCGGTCGCGGCCGCGCTCCCCAGGCAAACACGATCTTCTCACGTCAGGACGGCCTCTTGGCGCGATGGCCAGGCGAGCGGCACTGCGCGCGGCGTGAGGGGGGAAGAGCCCCCGCGGGCTGGCTGGCGTTGCCGCGGAAAGACGCGTTCGGGATGTTGGCACGGCGTCTGCTGAGGGCGATTAACAGAACACCATGTGTGTGGACAAAAGAACAACAACGCCGCGCCCGGCTGCAACAGCGGGGCGGGGCTGGCCGTCGCCGACGAACCCGGAACCTCGCTCGGGCGTGAACGGCTCCAATGCCGATGAATCGCGGCTCGACCTCGCTCGGGCCGTCGATTTCCCCATCACCTTCAGTCAACCATCGAAATCATGAGACAGATATCACGCCGAAGCTTTTTCAAGTTCTGCGGCATCTCGGCCGCCACCCTCGGGCTTGGCCCGCTGGACATTGCCGGCCTGGGCAAGGCCCTGGCCAACCCGGCCGGTCCCACCGTCCTCTGGCTTCAGGGCGCCGGTTGCACCGGGTGCAGCATCTCGTTCCTCAATTACATCTCGCCAACCGCTCCGACCGATGCCGCGGATGTGTTGATCAACCACATCAACCTGGCCTACCACCCCAATCTCTCGCCCGTGGCCGGCGAGTCGGCCGCCGCGGTCATTCAGCAGGTTCGCGACGCCGGCAACTTCGTGCTGGTGGTGGAAGGGGGGGTGCCCACCGGGTTCAACGGAGCGGCGTGCTTCGCCTGGACCGTGGGCGGCGTGGACGTCACGTTCCAGGAGGCGATCCTGGATCTGACGCCGCGCGCGGCCGCGGTTCTCTGCATCGGGGCGTGCTCCTGTTTTGGCGGCATCCCCGCCGCCGTGCCGAACCCGACTGGCGTGTTCAGCGTGAGAACGCTGACTGGCCGGCCGACGATTAACATCGCCGGCTGCCCGCCTCATCCGAACTGGATGGTTTATGCCGTGGTCCAGCTACTCCAGGGCAACTCCATCTCCCTGGATAGCTACGGGCGTCCCACAGCGATCTATTCGAAGAAGATTCACGAGACCTGTCCCCTCAAGGGAACGGGTGAGATAAACACGTTCGGCGTGCCCAACCGTTGCCTCAAGCAGTTGGGCTGCCGCGGGCCGGAAACCCACGCGAACTGCCACCTGCAGAAGTGGAATAACGGCGTCAATTGGTGCGTGGGAGCGGGCGCCCCCTGCAATGGCTGCACCAGTCCGACCTTTCCTGGCACAAACCGACTCAACCGTCAACCCGCCTGATTTCCCCTATGGCCACTGTCGTCACTATCGATCCCGTCACGCGTCTGGAAGGCCACCTCAAAGTCGAGGTCGCCATCGAAGACGGCGTGGTGACCGAGGCGCGATCCACCGGGACCCTCTTCCGCGGCATCGAGAACATCCTCGTCAACCGCGACCCATGGGACGCCCCTCATATCACACAGCGCATCTGCGGCGTCTGCCCCATCCCGCACGGCCAGGCGGCGGTTCTGGCGTTGGACAGCGCCGCGCGCAAGACGGTGCCTGCCAACGGCCGGCTCATGCGCAACCTCGTCCTGGGCGCGAACTTTGTGCAGTCGCACCTGCTGCACTTTTACCACCTGGCGGCGCTGGACTATCTTGCCGGTCCCGGCATGGGGCCCTGGCAACCGCATTGGCATGTGGATTTCCGCATCGACGCGGCCACCACCGACGTCCTGGTCCAGCACTACGTGCAAGCGCTGACGATGACCCGCAAGGCGCATGAGATGGGCGCCATTCTCGGCGGACGCATGCCGCTGGCGCCGGCCTATATCCCTGGCGGCTTCACCGCCGCTCCCACCGCCGCCCAGATCGCCCAGTTCAAGAACTATCTCGCGGAGTTGCTTGCTTTCGTGGAGAACGTCTATCTCCCCGACGTCGAAGCGCTGGCC
>JAKLEJ010000198.1 GCA_022711695.1 Verrucomicrobiota bacterium
GCCCAAACGCGCAAACTCCGTCACGTTCAAAAGGCCGCGGCCAAGCTTTCTCTCCGGACCCGCGCAGCCGACCGCCAGCAAGCCAGCCAGTCCCGCCAGGGAAAGTGTCGTCACGATTCGCATATGTTCTGCGCACAAGCCTAATCCGAATTGATCCCTTGTAAAGACCTTTCGAGCCGATTACAAATTTCTTCGCCGGTTTTCGGCATTTTTGCCTTGAGATTTTTTCGCATCCGCCGATGCTCCGTTCAGACAGAGGCGACGCGGAGCAAGCGCGCGCGGTTCTTTGAAAGAAAGAAATCTGTTAACCAGATTTACCCTGCCTATGCTCGTGATCAGGAACAAAGTCCTTGAACCGTAAGTTAAGCAAATAGCGGGGCCAAATGTCCGGTGACCGCCGACAGGCCTTGACTGGAAGTCGAACCTCACCGATAGGCTCCATTTGTTTCTATTCAAGTTCAAAGGAACTGTTGCACACGGCATTGTGGGCGGGGTATTTTTTTGCCGGCGGCCCGCCGCCGAGGGGCGCGCCCTGCGGCATCGGAGCCGCATCCGCTGCGCTGCCAGCGTCCCGCGCGCGTGGTTGGCGCTGCCGTCCTCCGGCCCCGGCGGCCTCGATCCGGGATTCGGCGCGGCCCTTTCTGCTTTTCGCCCCCGCCCTTTCGTTCTATCCTTGGGTCATGTCGCGGGATGACCTGTTCCAGGAGGCTCCGGAGAAGCCGGGCGCTCCGTCGGGGACGAGCGTGTCGGCGATGCGCCCCGCTCCCCTGGCTGCCCGCATGCGCCCGCGCAGCCTGGATGAGTTCGCGGGCCAGTCGCATGTGCTGGCGCCGGGCCAGTTGCTGCGTCGGGCCATCGAGTCCGACCGCATCCAGTCGCTGATCTTCTATGGGCCGCCCGGCACCGGCAAGACCTCGCTGGCCCAGATCATCGCCCAGCAGACCCGCAACAAGTTCGAGCGGCTCAGCGGGGTGGAATCGAACGTGGCGGACATGCGCCGGGTGCTGGCCGCCGCGGCCAACCGCCTGGCTAACACCGGCCAGCCCACCCTCCTTTTCATCGACGAGATTCATCGCTTCAACAAGTCGCAGCAGGATGTGCTGCTGCCGGACGTGGAAAGCGGCGTGGTCCGGCTGATCGGGGCCACCACTCACAATCCCTTCTTCTTCGTCAATTCCCCGCTGGTCTCCCGGTCGCAGATCTTCGAGCTGCGGCCGCTCACCGAGGAGGACTTGCTCGGGCTGCTCCGGCGGGCGCTGGCCGACGCGGAACGGGGCCTGGGCCACCTGCGCATCCAGGCCGAGGAAGCCGCCCTGCGGCACCTGGCGGTCGTGTCCGACGGCGACGCCCGCAAGGCGCTCAACGCCCTCGAGATCGCCGCCCTGACGACGCCGCCCGACGCGCAGGGCTGGATTCGCCTGGACCTGGCCGCCGCCGAGCAGAGCATCCAGAAGAAGGCGGTGGTGTACGACGGCGACGGCGACGCGCACTACGACACCATCTCGGCCTTCATCAAGTCGATGCGCGGAAGCGATCCGGATGCGGCGCTTTATTGGCTGGCCAAGATGATTCACGCCGGCGAGGACCCGCGCTTCATCTCGCGCCGGATCGTGATTTGCGCGGCGGAGGATGTGGGGCTGGCCGACCCCATGGCGCTGGTGCTGGCCCAGGCCGCGCACCAGGCGGCGGAGTTCGTCGGCTGGCCCGAGGCGCGCATCCCCATCGCCGAGGCCGCCGTCTATGTCGCCTGCGCTCACAAGAGCAACACCGCTTACCTGGCCATCGACGCCGCGCTGGCGGATGTGCGGGAGGGGCGCACCCTGGCGGTGCCGGAGCACCTCCGCGACGCCAGCTATGCCGGGGCCAAGCGGTTGGGCCACGGTCAGGGCTACGAATACGCCCACGACCATCCCGGCCACTTTGTCGAGCAGGACTATCTGGGCGCGGAGCGCCGCTACTACGAGCCCTCCGATCAAGGCCATGAGCGCAAGATCAAGGAGCGCCTCGAACAATGGCGGGCCCGGCGAGCCGCGGCCAAGTCCCAGGGAGGCGCCCCATGAGCCTGACCGTTGCCGCCCGGAAGCAGGCCCTCCGCCTGGCCTTGGACCCGAAGCGCGCGGCCTTCGGCCCGGAGAACGCCTTGGAGCAATCTGCGGGCCTGTGTCGGCATCTGCGCGCCCAACCGCTCTGGCAGCAGGCGCACCGGGTGGCGGCGTTTCATCCGATGGCCGGCGAACCGGACCTTCGCCCCGTGTTGGAGGAGGCCCTGGCGGCGGGCAAGCGCCTGGCCCTGCCGCGGTATGAGCCGGCACAGCGCGGCTACACTTTCCGGCTTGTCGGGGCGCTGTCGGAACTGCGCCCCGGGCATTTCGGCATCCTGGAACCGCCCCCGGAGGCGCCCCGGGCCGAATTAATCCGGCTGGACTTCTGGCTCGTTCCCGGGGTAGCTTTCGATCGGGGCGGGCGCCGCCTCGGGCGCGGCAAAGGCTACTATGACCGACTGCTGGCTGGCGTCCGGGCGCACAAGTGCGGAGTCGCCTTCGACTGGCAGATCGTCGAGCGCGTCCCGGCCGAGCCCCATGACGTTTGCGTGGATTCGCTCTTGACGCCGACGCGGTGGTGTTTTTGCCAGGCCGACCGCTCGGGTTTATGATTTTTCTGGCCAATCTGGAGTTACACGACGCGGTCCTCGTGGCTGTCGGCGCAGGGCTGGGTGTCTTCTTCTATTACTGGCTGAACCGGCGCCGGCTGGCCACAGCGCAAACCGAGCAGCAATCCATCCTCCAGCAGGCGCGCCGCGAGGCCGAGGACATTGCCCGCGAGGCCCGCTTGCGCTCCGCCGAGGAGGCCCTCAAGATCCGCACTCAAACCGAGCTGGTGTTCGCCGCGCGCGAGAAGGAGCTGGCCGAGGGCGAATCCAAGCTCACCGAGCGCGAGAAGATCATCAACACGCAATTCGAAAGCCTGGTTCATGAGGAGCGCCTCATGCGCGCCGAGCAGGAGAAAGCCCGCCAGGCGGTCGCGGCTTCGGAGGTCCGCGAGCGCGAAGCCCAGGCCCTGGGCGTGCAGCGCCGCGAGCAGCTCCAGGCGGTCTCGCAGATGACCGTCGAGGAGGCTCGCGCCCAGCTTCTCAAGGAGGTCGAGAAGGAGTCCCAGTCCGACGCCAGCGCGTTCAGCCGGCACATCCTCGAGGAGGCCCGGGTGCGCGCCGAGGACAAGGCCCGGCGCATCCTGGCCATCGCCATCCAGCGTTACGCGGTGGACCACACCTCCGAAAGCACCACCACCTCCGTAGCCCTGCCGAGCGACGAGCTCAAGGGCCGCATCATTGGCCGCGACGGCCGGAACATCCGCGCCTTCGAGGCGGCCACGGGCGTGACGGTGCTCATCGACGACACGCCCAACGCCGTGGTCCTCTCGGCGTTCGATCCGGTCCGGCGCGAAGTGGCCCGCGGCGCCATGGAGCGGCTGTTGGCCGACGGCCGCATCCACCCGACCCGTATCGAGGAGGTGGTGCAGAAGGTGCAGCAGGAGATGGATGACGCCATCGTCCGCGCAGGCGAGGACGCGGTCGTCAAGGTGGGGCTGCCGCCCCTGCCGGCGGAGCTGGTCAAACTGCTCGGCTCGCTGCGCTTCCGGCGCAGTTTCTCGCAGAATGTCCTCGACCACTCGGTCGAGGTGGCGCAGCTCACCGGCCTGCTGGCCAGCGAACTGCGCCTGGACGTGGCCCTGGCCAAGCGCGCTGGCCTCCTGCACGACATCGGCAAGGCCGTCAACCACGAGGTCGAGGGCACCCATGCCCAGGCCGGGGCTGAACTCGCCAACCGTTGTGGCGAATGCGAGGCCGTCGTCAGCGCCATCGCCTCCCACCATGACGAGGTCCCCATGAACGGCCCGCTCAGCATCCTGGTGGGAGCGGCGGACGCCATCAGCGCCTCCCGCCCCGGCGCCCGCTCCGAGACCATGTCCATCTACCTCAAGCGGGTCGAGGAGCTGGAGAAGATTGGCGTCTCATTCCCGGGTGTGGAGAAAGTCTATGCCGTTCAGGCCGGACGCGAGCTGCGGGTCTTCGTCCGACCCGAGGCCCTGAGCGACGAGGCGGCCTATGACCTGGCCCGCGCCATGGCCAGAAAGATCGAGGCCGAACTGACCTATCCCGGCCAGATCCGGGTGACGGTCATGCGCGAAACGCGCTGCGTCGAGTTCGCGAAGTAGTCCCCGGGGTTCGCAAAGAATAGGGGCTGAAGACGGGAAAGAGAGCTCGCCATCGCCGGAAGGTTTGTGTCCCTGCAATCTGGGGCGGGCGGCGCGCGAGGGGTTGGCGTTTCCAACCGAATCGGCCGAAGCGGGCGCTTGGCCTGGGAGGGCCAAGGGCGCATCTGCAGCCGCCTTTCTCCTGGCCCCTGAAACCGCAGGGGTCTTGCTGAACCGCGAAACGCACCAAACACACGAAAGCGACGCCAAGGCGCCGTCGGGGGATCGACTCTCAGTCTGCGCGCCATGCGGGTGAGTCCTTGCGCGGGCTGCCGCAGTCCTGGCGGCAAATTAGCTAATAGCCGGGACCGACCCCTCTGATAGCTAATAGCCGGGACTGACCCCTATGGATGGAATCTGCCGCAAAAAACGTCAAGAGGGCAGCGACCTTATCCGGGCGAAGCGTTGGTGAGGGCCCCGGGGGCGATTTCTCTGAGGGCGTTGCCGGCAAACATTCCAACCCTCGCGTTGGTGTCGTTTAGGGCGGTGAGCAAGCTCGGCACTGTGGACGTCGCCAACGTTCCATATTGTCCCAACGCCCAGGCCGCGTCTCCGCGCCAGACGCAATTCGCGTTTGTCAGGAATCGCTCCAGGATTGGAATCACCGCGGGCGGCTCCGTAGTGAGCGGGCCCGCAGGCTCCAGCATTGAGGAGTTCGGTCAACTTTGGCAGAGCGTTTGTGGCCTGCTCACCGAGGGCGGCGAATGCGTGTGTTGCTGTTTCGGCTCTCCGGAGTTTCTTGTCCGTGACTCTCCACTCGCCGCGGGCGCCCATCGCCTCCTGCAACCGCTTCAAGAGCCTGTTGACTGCCTCGATGGCTCTCGTCTTGCCGGGGGGCGGAACGTATTGAATCCAATCCAGGAGGAAAGGGATGGCATTGGTTCCGATTCGATCGGTCGCGCGGGCTGCCGGGTGTTGCCGAGAGGATGGAGACAGCTCGGATGGAGTTCCGTAACGCTCTACCCAGTAGCCCAGGGGGCGGCCTTGATGCGAGGGTTCGCTGGGGCGGGTGAGACAGACGATAAGCGCGGCGAGCATCCCGAGGGCCACGAGTCCGAGGATGAGCCGACGCTTGGGCATTTGGCCAGAGTATAGGCCGGCGGCGCCTTGGGACAAGGACGAATCGAATCCGCTGGACCGGACGACCGGACGCGACGAATGCTCGACCGGGTTGGCGGCGCCATGGATATGAAGGCCCTGCCGTCGCCACCGCCGGGCATCGGGTTCCTGCGGGACTTTGTCGCCAAGCCAGGCTTGGGGGTTTGCCGCGCTGGCCGCGGCTGGGGGCCTGCGAAGAGGGCAGGGCGCCTTAGCGCCGCTCCCCCATGCCCCCGGGCAGGCCGTGTTCCCAGGTCTTGGGCGCGTTCCAGGGCCGCGAGGCCTCGTTCGACGGATCGTCGTTGGATTTGCACCCCGGGAGCACACCAGCGGCGACCGCCAGGAGCAGGAGAGCCAGCCACTGAAAATGACGAGTCAAGCGCTGCATCTGCGTTAGAATAGCACCTTGTCGCCTTCCCGGATGTCGTCCAGCTTCCAGCCGGACACCAGGTTGGCGATGCTGCGGTCGGGCATGACGGTGGTGATCCGAACCTTGCCCACCAGTTTGCTGTCGCGGTGGACCATCATGACGCCGTCCTTGAGGACCCCTTGTTTCTGGCCGATATCCAGCACCACGAACTCCCACTTGGGATCGACCACCACGATGCTGCCCTTGAGGCCGATCGGCAGTTGCACCACGTAATTGTCCGGGTCGCGGTAGCGGTTCAATTCGTTGGTCAATTTGGCGATTTCATGTCCCAGGACCTTGGCTTCCTCCTGTAGCGCGACCACCGCTTCCTTGTTCTTGGACAGATCCACCTGCATGGCCTTGACCTGGTCGGGCTTGACCCCCAGGGCGTCCCACATCGCCAGGGCCTGCCGCGCCGAGCGCTCCGCCTCGCGGGTCTTTTCCAGCTCCTGCTGGGTTTTGTCGCGGGAGGCGGTCACGTTCTCGAGGCTGGTCTTGGTCGTGGCCAGCTCGTTGCTCGTGTTTCTCAGGTCGGCCGCCGTCCGCACCAGGGTGTTGGAGGTGTTCTTGAGCGTCGTCTCGGCCTTGTTGGCCCGCGTGGTCTCGTTGTTGCGCTGCTTCTCGTAAGTGTCGCGGGTCTCGCGGATGCCGTTGATGTGGTCCTTGAGCTTGGTCTGGCTGACCACCGCCACGCCAATGCTCGCCAGGATTGCCAGGATTGTCAGAATTCGCCGCAGCATTTTAACTTCAGGTTATTTAAAGCGGAAGAAACCTAGTCATTGGCGCCGGCTCTGTCAACGCTCCAGAATGAATCCGGTCGGCGCTGGCGCGCGCCCGGGCCGCTCGCCTTCGGGTTTCCTCGCCGGCACAGGGGATTGCCAGCGCGTGCGATGCGGATTCGGGCTTGCAGGGGAGCGCGGCCGGGGTAGCATGTCAACCATGACTATGGACGTGGTTGACGCAACCGAGCG
>JAKLEJ010000199.1 GCA_022711695.1 Verrucomicrobiota bacterium
CTCGGGGCGGTGTATGTCATCAGCGGGTTCTGCGCGGCTCTGGGCGGGATCCTGGCGCTGGCCCAACTCGGGGCGGTGTCCCCCACCTTCGGGACCAACAAGGAGTTCGCCGCCATCGCCGCCGCCGTGCTGGGAGGCACCAGCCTGTTCGGCGGGCGCGGCAGCGTCTTTCCCGGAGCGGTGCTGGGCGCGCTCCTGATCCAGAGCGTCGAGAACGGCCTCGTCATTTTGAACGCCGATCCCTACCTCTACCCGCTCATCACCAGCGGCATCATCTTCCTGGCGGTGCTGACGGACAGCGCTCGGGGCGCGCTGATCGCCCGTTTGAGCCGGCGCAAAATCCGTGTCGAGGAGGCCGCATGAACCGGAAGACCGGCGGGAAATCGGAGGAGCGGGCCGCAGGGGGCGATTGCCGGCTGGCTGGCCGCGAAGGCCCGCCTCCCCAGCCCCTGGCCCTGAGGGCCGGCCCGCTCACCCTGGTTTTCGATCCGGAAACGGTCTTTCTGCGCCGGATTTGCCTTGGAGACCGCGAGGTCATCCGCGGCATCTACGCGGCAGTCCGGGATCGCGACTGGGGGACGGTCCCGCCGCGGCTGGCAACTCTCGAATCTCGCATCGAGGCCGATTCCTTCGATCTGGCTTTCGAGGCGGACTGCCGGCGGGAAGAAATTCATTTCCGGTGGCGCGGCCGGATTCTGGGAGCGTCGGATGGAACCCTGAGCTTCGACTTCGATGGCGAAGCGCTCACCGGGTTCCTGCGAAACCGGATCGGCTTTTGTGTGCTGCATCCCATTCGCGAATGCGCCGGCGCCCGGGCGCGCCTCGAGCGCGCGGACGGCGCCCGGGCCGCCTTGCGATTCCCAAGCCTGATCGAGCCGCAAATCGTCGGCCGGGCGAGCTTTCGCGATCTGCGCGCGCTGGCTCACGAGGTCCTTCCGGGGCTGTGGGCCGAGCTGAGGTTCGAGGGGGACGTCTTCGAGATGGAAGACCAGCGCAACTGGACCGACGCCAGTTTCAAGACCTATTGCACGCCGCTGGAACTGCCCTTTCCGGCGCCCGTCGAGCCAGGAACGCGAATCCGCCAGCGCGTGACGCTCAGATTCACTGACGAGGGAGCGGCGCCATGCGCCTCGCCGTCCGCGTGCGAGATCGGGTCTGGCCCGGAGGCGCCGCAGGGCGCCGACTTGACGTTCCCCTCGGCGCCAGCCCAGGCCCTGCCGAAGTGGGGTCTGGGGCTCGCAAGCCACGGCCGCACGCTCACCCCGCGGGAAACGCAGCGGCTGGCCTCGTTGGGCCTGGCGCATCTGCGGGCCGATTTGCGGCTGGCCGATGCCGGCCGATGGCGGCCCGCGCTCGAGCGGCTTGCCGAAGAGGCTCAATCCCTCGGGGCGGGCATGGAGCTGGCCGTCCATCTCCCCTCGGCGGAGGCCCGAACGGCGCTCCGCCAGCTTCGCGAGAACCTCCAGGCCCAATCGGCCAATCTGGCGCGCGTGCTCGTTTTCCGGGAGGGCGAGCCCGCCAGCACTCCGGAGACGCTCCGACTTGCGCGGGCCGAACTGGGTTGCCTGGGTGCGCCCATCGGAGGCGGGGCCGACGCGCATTTTTGCGAACTCAACCGCGAGCAGGCCCTGGGACGATTCGGGCTGGCCGAGGCGGAGTTTGTCGCCTGGCCGATGACACCGCAGGTCCATGCGTTCGACGATCTTTCGGTGATGGAGAGCCTCGAGGCCCAGCCGGACGCGCTGGCGACGGCCCGGGCCTTTGCCGGGGAGCGTCCCCTGGTCATTTCTCCCATCACTCTCAAGCCGCGCTTCAACGCGGTGGCAACGTCGCCGGAATCCGCCCCGGCCCCGGAGGATTTCGCCGCCCTGGCGGACCCGCGTCAAGAATCCCTGTTTGCCTCCGCGTGGACCCTGGGCAGCTTGGCGGCGCTGACACGGGCGGGCGCCGCGAACGTCACTCTCTTTGAAACCACCGGGGCACGCGGGGTGATGACGGCGGAGGACGACGTGAACCATCCCGGCTCGCGGCGCCCCGCCCCGGGCGCCGTGTTTCCGGTCTTTTGCCTGCTGGCGGCGATGGCCGGCTTCAAGCGCGGCGCGGCCTTGGAGACGGGCCCCGGCCGGGAGCTGGCCGGGCTGTGCCTTGTCGGCGAGCGGGGGCACCTTCGTGTGCTGCTGGCGAACCTCACCGCCCGACCGCAGCGCGCCCGGGTTCGGGTTGAGGCGGTCTCGGCCCGGGTGCGGATGCTCGACGCTGGAACCGTGGAGGAGGCGGTTCGGGCGCCGGAGCGGTTGCTGGCGGATATGCCCAACGCCCAGCCTGGCGCCGACGGCTGCCTCACTCTCCTGCTGCAGCCTTACGCCCTGGCCATGGCCGACTTCACAAGCTGCGCCTGAAAGGCAGCCCCGCCGCCCGCCTGTCCGTGCTTCAGCGCGACGTGCCGGCCCCAGCCGATGGCCGCTGCGTCCCGCGGGGAAGCGCAGGCCACAGGGCGGCGCCCTCCTCACGACGCAACTCAATGTGACCGTCCCATCCCAAATTCCTCACCGGGGAGTTCGGGTTGGTGTGAAAGGCTTGGATTCATCTCGGGAAATCCGGCCAGACTCTCGTGGCCATCTCGAAGGCTGCCTTCATCCTGACGCGGGTGCTGTCAGAAAAGGAGTTGCCGTGATCACGCGCCAAATCCTTCAGTGCCTGCCCCAACTCTCCGATCAGCTCCGAGCCGGTCGTCCACGCCACTCCATGAAGCAACCGGTGCAGACGGTCGGCGTGGCCGGCCAGGCCGTCCGCGCGCAACGATGCGATCAACTCCTCGAAGGGAGCATAGGAAATCACAGGACCGCTCATGTGTGGAGAGCGTAGCCACAGACACAAAAACGGACAAGCGGTTCATCGGGTGGAAGACCCGCGATCAGGCCGGGCGGAGCTCCTGCGCGCAGATGAGCCTGCGAGGACGCTCGCCCCGGCGGCGCGCTACCGGGCTGGCGGCTTGGCGGGAGCGGCGGCGGGCCTGGCGAGGCGGGGAGGCTTGGGCGGGTTGAGCACCAGGTTCTCGATGAAGAACTCCATCATGCGGTCGCGGTTGACGGCGGTGTGGCCCTGGTCGGGACCGACCTGGACCTCGAAGCTCTTGCCGGCTTTCTGAAGGGCGGCGATGAGCTGGAGGGAGTTGGCGGGATGCACGTTGTTGTCCGAGGTTCCGTAGAAGATCATCAGGCGGCCCTGGAGATTGGTGGCGTAATTCATGACCGTGGCGGCTTCGAAGCCGGCCTTGTTTTCCTGGGGAATCCACATGTAGCGCTCGGCGTAGATGGTGTCGTAGTTTCGGTAATCCGTGACGGCGGAGTTGGCGCAGGCGGCCTGGAAGACGTCCGGATGCCGGAGGATGGCGGTCGCGGAGACGGTGCCGCCGTAGGAGGTGCCGTGGATGCCCACGCGGCGCCGATCCAGGTAGCGGCGGTTCCACAGCGATTTGACCCCTTGCGCCTGGTCGTCCACCTCGACAATGCCCAGCTTCTGGTAGATGGCGTCGAGAAACCGCTTGCCGCGGCCGCTGGCGCTCCGCGAGTCGAAGGAGGCCACGAGAAACCCGTATTCCGTGAGCGAACTGGGCAGGGTGAACGTCTCGCGCGCGCCCACGGTGGCCGGGCCGGCATAGACCGAAACGAGCAGCGGGTATTTCTTGAAGGGCACGAAGTCCGATGGGAAATGGAGCAAGCCGTAAAGGTCGGTGGCGCCATCGGCGGCCTTAAAGGTCAGCAGCTCGACGGGTTTGAGGCCAAGCTTTTTGAAGCGGGTCGTGTCGCTGGACGCCAGGACGTCCAGGACGGCGCCCTCGGCGTTGACCAGCCGGGTGACCGGCGGGGTGTCGTGGGTTTGGGCGATGTCGATGAAATGGCGGCTGTCGGGCGCGACATCCACGGTATGGTGGAAGGCCGGATCGGTGAGACGGCGCTCGCCGCGGCCGTCCAGCCCCACGCGATGGAGCTGCAGCTTCATCGGGTTGTCGCCATCGTGGGCGGTGTAGTGGACCCAGCCGTTGGTTTCATCGATCCGGGACAGCTCGGCCACATCGAACTCGTGCCGGGTGAGAGCCACGGGGGCGCGGCCGTCGAGGTGACAGAGGTAGAGGTTGCGCCAGCCGGTGCGCTCGGAGATCCACAGGAAGCGCTTGCCGTCCTTGAGGAAACGCAGGGGGGGCAGATTCTCGGTCCAGCTCGGCAGCCATTCCTCGCGCACGATCACCCGGCAGCGGCCCGTTTCCGGGTCGGCGGCGCACAGTTCCATGACGTTCTGCCGGCGGTTGGTGCGGTGGAACAGCAGTTCGGCGCCGTCGGGGGACCAGGAGACGCCGTAAACGTAGTGGCCCACGACGCCATTGTCGAACGGCTGGCCGCCGCGGACGTCCACGCGGACGGTCTTGCGGGTGGCCAGGTCGTAAACGAGCACATCGACCACCGGGTTGGTCGTGCCGCATTTCATGTAGGGCTCGACGTCGAGGGTGCTCTGGATGCGGGTTTGGTCCAGGGCCATGTAGTAGTCGCGGAGCATGCTTTCGTCGAACCGGTAGAAGGCGAGCTTGCGGCTGTTGGTGGACCACCAGATGGCCGTGGTCTGGTAAAGCTCCTCGCCATAGACCCAGTTGGCCGAGCCGTACTTGACGCGGGTGTTGGCGCTGCCATCCGTGGTCACGGCCGTTTCGTTGGTCCCGTTGGTGTGGCAGAGCCAGAGATTGTGATCGCGGTGGAAGGCGCGGAACTGGCCGTCCGGGGACCATGCCGCGGTGTACTGGCGGCCACGGTCGGGCCGCTCGACCGGGCGTGGGCGCTCCTCGCGGCGGGGCCGGGAATCCCGGGCGCCCTTGTCTTCGGGCGGCTTCACGGGGGCGATCTGCCGAGTGGCAATATCGTATCGGACGCGCTTGCCGTCTTTGGTGAATTCGAAGGCAGCGCCGTTGTCCTGCCAGGACACCGAGAGGGCGCCCAGCTTGACCGAAGTGGCGATCTGCTTTCCGACGCGCTGATAGCGCTCATGGCCTGGCAAGGTCTTGAGGCGGTCCTGGGCGGGCGCGGAGGCGGGGGCGAGGCCGGCCAGGCAGGCCAGCAGCCAGATGGAGACAAGGCGATTCATGGCAGGATTCTCCGGGTGGAACGGGAGGCGGCCTTTGGCGGCAAACGCGGGATTCCCGAGGCTCTCAGGGCCGGCGCTCTTCCTCGGCCGGTTTGCGCGGCAGCGGTTCGTCGATCATGGCCGTCTGATAGACGAAGGCCGCCATGACGATGGCCGCCTGCTGGAGGTCCTCGATGGGGGCGCGTTCGCGCACGTCCAGAGTGTTGTGATACGAGCGCCAGTATTCGACCGGATCCTGGATGAACTGGAACCCGGGCAAGCCGATGGCATCGAAGGAAAGATGATCGGTGCCGCCGGTGTTCGAGGCGGCAATGGTGTCGGCGCCGAAATCGCGCAGGGGCTCGAGCCACTCCCGGAAGAGCGGGCGCAGGGCCTCATTGCCCTGGAGGTGGATGCCGCGAATGCGGCCGGCCCCGTTATCCAGGTTGTAATAGGCGGAGAAGGCCTGGTAGCCGGGCGTCTTGACGAGCGAGCGCACCGAAGCGGGACGGTCCGAGGAGGGCGGGGCGGGCTGTCGGCCGCCATCGCGCGGGGAGCGCGCCTCGGCTACGGGCGGCTTGTTCGTGTAGTAGCCGAAATGGCGTTCCACGTAGGCCCGGGAACCCAGCAAGCCCTGTTCCTCGCCGCTCCAGAGCCCGATGCGGATGGTGCGCCGCGGCTCGAGCTTGAGCGCCTTGATCAAACGGACCGCCTCCAGGCACACCGCCACGCCCGCGGCGTTGTCCGTGGCCCCGGTTCCGCCGGGGGCGGAGTCGATGTGCGCGCCGAGCATCACCAGTTCCTTTCTCAAGTCCCCGCCCGGGATCTCCGCCAGCGTGTTGTAGCACATCGGGTCGCGGTCGTGGAACCGGGTCTGCACCTCGAGAGCCATGCGGACTTTCTCGCCGCTCTTGAGCATGCGCACCACGCGGTTGTATTGCTCGGCGCTGAGCACGATCTGGGGCGGCCCGGCGGGGGCGTTGGTGGCCCAGGGCGGACGATAGGAAAACGACGGCTGGTTGGTTCCCTCCGCCGACGGGGCGATCACGCTGGCATTGCCCACCCCGACGGCGCCGGCGTCGCCCGAAGGGCTGATGCTGACGGTGGCGGCGGCGCCTTCCAGGACGGCGAAGCGCAGCTTGTCAAAGGGCGGCTCCGAGCGGGGCCGCCGGACCGGGGGCTGGTTCGTGACCGCCGGGGTTCGAACTTCGTTCGTGCGCGGGGGCGTGGCCGGCGCGTTGGTGACCGCTTTTGGAGGCGGCGTGGCCGCGGCGACCGAGGGAGGCCGGTTGGTGGGCGGAGTCCGCTGGACATTGAAAGGGGGCCGGCCGGAGCGACTGCGTCCCGGCGAGGAGTTGGCCAGGCGCAACAGGTTGGTTTCGTTCAGGCGGGTGGCGACGGGCTCGAAGCGGGGCGAGATCTCGCGAGGCGAGCTGGTGAGCACGATGCACCCCTTGAGCTTGCCCTTGTAGGGTTCGAGCCCCGCCGGATCTCGAGCGTCGAGGTACACGACGTCCGCCACAATGGGCCAATCCATTCCGCAGGACCAGGCCTTGGGCCAGGCGATGAGCGGAAAGGACTGGGGCTCGACGATCTGGG
>JAKLEJ010000002.1 GCA_022711695.1 Verrucomicrobiota bacterium
ACCGAGGAGCCCTTCACCAAGGGCCAGAAGGGCAGCAGCGCCATGCCCCACAAGCGCAACCCCATCACCTGGGAGCGCCTCACCGGCCTGGCCCGCGTTCTGCGCGGCAACGCCCTCGCCGCTCTCGAGAACGTCGCCCTCTGGCACGAACGCGACATCAGCCACAGCTCCGTCGAGCGCATCATCTTCCCGGATTCCTGCACCTTGCTCGACTACATGTTCGCCCTCCTGATTCGTCTCATGGACGGCCTGAACGTGTACCCCGAGAACATGAAGAAGAACCTCGGGCTGAGCCTGGGCATGTGGAACAGCCAGACCGTCCTCCTGGCCCTCATCCGCAAGGGTCTCACCCGTGAGCAGGCCTACGATCTGGTCCAGCGCAATGCCATGAAGACCTGGGAGGTCAAGCACGCCGGCCGCGACGACGCCGACTTCCTGGCGCAGCTCCAGGCCGATCCCGAGGTAGCCCGCCACTTCAAAAAGGGCGAGCTCGAAAAACTCTGCTCCCTGGACTTCCATTTCAAGGAGGTCCGCAGCCGCTTCAAGAAACTCGGGCTGTAAACCGCCCGGAACGGCGCGCGGCCGCTCCTCCCCGTGTTCCCGCTGGCGGGAGGGGGCGGCCCGGCTTTCCCGGGGGGGGGGCTGCGACTGGCGGGCCGCAGGGAATGTGCTATACTGTTCCTTAATCGGAATGGTATGGAAAACTTATATGGGTCGCGGATCCCGGGCTCCCTCCCAGCCGGAGCCACTCCTCGGGTTCTTTCTTCCAAGCCTCTCTTCGGGTCCGCCCGTGGCGGGCTATGCCCGCTGAGGGCCGGCGCCAGAGCGGCCTGCGTTTCCCGGGGCCCTCGCTTCCGTCTCCAACGGAGCAGCCCCGCCGGAGCGAGCTTGAAGCGCCCTGCCCGAACGCGCCCGAACCAATCGCTCACGAACGATATTCAGCAGCCATGAAAGCGCTCCTTCAACGAATCCTTCCTCTCTTCTCCCTCCTGGCAATGGCAGCCTGGCCGGCCCGGGCCCAGTCCGCGCCGGAAACGCTCGGGCTTCGGTCCGAAATCACCGGGGCGGCCCCCGCCGGTTTCCTGACGCTGACGCACACGGTCTGGAACCCGGGGGCCACCGTCATCAGCAACGTGTGGCTCACGAACGAGCTGCCGACGGGCGTTTCCTTTCGCGGGACCAACAAATGGCCGATCGGTTCGCCGGGACCGACCTATCCCGAGCCCAACCCGCCGCCCCCGATGCGCCTGGCCCCGATCGTTCCCGGCGTCACTTTCGCCGCGCCGGAAACCTACAAGAATCCGCCGGCGGTCGCCGTCGCCATCGGCGACCTGGACGGCGACGGATGGCATGACCTTGTGACGGCCCACGGAACCAATGCCAGCGGGTTCACCGCCTGGAGACACGGCGGCCCGGGAGTTGCGGGGACGCCGTTCTCCGCCTTTGGGCCGTTCGGCGACATTCCCGTAAGGACGATCGCCATTGGCGACTTCGACGGCGACGGCCGCGCAGACGTTGTCTGCGCCGAGGAGGCCCGAGGCCGCCTCAAAGTCTTCTTCCAGACGGGCACCACGCCCACGCAGCCCCAGTTCGTGGAGGGCGCCAGCCTCGACCTTCCCAATCCCATCACCGCCCTCGAGGTCATGGATTTGGACGGCGACGGTCTGAATGACCTGGCGGCTCTGGACCCGACGGCGGGCGCCGTGCTCTTGCTGCACAACATGGCGGCCATGGGAGGGGCTGGCTTCATGGAGGTGGGCGCGCTGGCCACGCCGCCGTCGCCCGCAGCCCTGGCTCGCGAAAAGAAGCGTCCCGGCCGCGAGTCACCCACCCTGGCCTCGCTGGGAAGGCTCTTTGTGAGCAGCGCCGACAACGGCGGCACGCTTTCCGTTTTTGTTCCCACCGGGAGCGGCGATCTCTCCAAGCTCTACTCGCCGCGAGCGGACTTCGCCGCCGGCCCCACGCCGAGGGCGGTTGTCTCGGGCGATCTCGACGGCGACGGTTTGGAGGATGTGGCGGTGGCCAACGGGCCCGCGCGCACGATTACGCTGCTGCGCGGCCTGGACCATGGCGCCTACGCCCCGGCGGGCGCCGTGGCCTGCGACGCTTCCGGGAATGTCAACGCGCTGCACCTGCTCGACCTCGATGGCGACGGCCGGCCGGAACTCATCACCGGGGCGGCCGGTCAACCGGATTGCATCGTCCTCCCCAACTCGCGCAGGGGCGCCCCCTTGCAGCCCGATCAGTTTGGAACACCGGTTCATTTCCCCCTGCCGGCTCCCTTCCGCAATCTCGGCTTCGACACCTGCCGCGACGGCTCGCAGGCCGGCGGAATGGTGGTCGTTGGCCACACAGGGCCCGGGGGAGGCGGTTTGGACGAAGGGCAATCGTTCACGGCGCTTCACCTCATTCAGCCCGGGCCGGTGGTCTCGATCTTCCTGGGCGATCTGGAGCCGGGCGCGACCACCGGGGCGTCCCTCGATCTCGAGACGCGTGTGCCGGACGCCACCAATCGCGCCGTCGCGGCGGGCCGAGGCGGCGCGATCGGCTCGCCTGCGGTGCAGCATCCGCTGAGCCAGTACCAGGTTTGCGGCCAACTGCTCTGCGTCTCGGGCGGCCAGACGCAGGGCATGGGGAACTTCCCGGTGTCGGTGTCGCTGAGCGGGCCGGCCTACAACTACACCGGCGTGGCGACGACAGCGGCCAGCGGCCAATTCTGCCTGCCGTTCCCGTTCCAGTGCGGCGGCAGCTACTACCAGCACACGATTACGGTGACGACCCCCGCCTGTCCCGGCCAGACCTGGTCCTATCCCGCCACTGTTCTTTACGCTTCTCTCACCCTGCCGGCTCTCCTCTGCACCAACTGCGCCGGCTGCACCAATGTCCAGAATACGCTGCGTCTCTTCAGCGGCGCCGGGTCCTCGGGTTTGCTGCCCGTCGGGTCGGCCGATCCGCAATTCGCGGTGGGCTCGCCCCCGTTTGCCGGCGCGAACCCCGTGACCACCAGCGCCGCCGCGGGTTGGCTGGCAAACGGCCCGAACTCGCAGTGGATCGGGCCGGACCCGGCCTTTCAGTCGTTCGCCGGGCTCTACTGTTACACGAACACCTTCTACATGCCTTGCACGAACGATGCGCGCCTTGCGGGCCAATGGTCGGTGGCGGGCGAGGGCGCCGAGGCGCTTCTCAATGGGGCCGCTGCCGGCCTTTCGCTGGTCGGGCCAACTCTGGAAACCAATTGGCATCCTTTCAGTCTTTCGAGCGGGTTTGTGGCCGGGTGGAACACCCTGGTCTTCTGCGTCACCAATCCGCCCGGCTCGGACGGCACGCCTTACCACCCTACCGGCCTGCGCGTGGAACTTGCCGGTTCGGCGGCGTGCTGCGCCGGCTGCGCCGAGATCCAGTGTCCCACGAACCTGGTGGTGGAGGTCTGCACCAACGGCCCGGCCCCCTACGGACAGACGGTGAACTATCCCACGCCTGTCGCCTACAGCCACTGCGGGCTCGTCACCAACGTGGTTTGTGCGCCGCCCAGCGGCAGCTTCTTCCCGCTCGGCACAAACACGGTCGTCTGCTCGGTCACGGATTCCCTCGGGAACACGGCCACGTGCAGCTTCACCATCACCGTCCGGCCCGACTTCACGCCGCCGCTGGCGATCCAGTGCCCTCCGCTTCACCTCAGCGTGACCGGCTGCCCGCCGGTCATGCCCAACCTGGCCGGGCAGGTGGTGGCGGTGGATAATTGCTCCGGCCCCGGCCAGATCACGGTCACGCAGAGCGTTCCCGCGGGCACAATCCTGGCGCCAGGTCAAACCGTCGTCATTGTGCGGACGTGTGACGCCGCCGGCAATTGCCGGGACTGCGACGTCATCGTCACGGCGCTGCCCGCCTCCGCGGGACTCACCATCGCCTGCCCGCCCGACCAGGTTCTCTACACGTGCGGATCGAATGCTCCCGCCTACTACCAGGCCGCGGCGTCGGGGCACACTGGCCCGGTGGTCTGCTCGCCGCCCTCCGGCGCGCTCTTCCCGATCGGCACCAACACGGTGACCTGTGTCGCTACCAACGCCTGCGGGGCCGCCGCGGCCTGCAGCTTCCAGGTGATCGTGAAGCCCTATCCGCTGGGCGCGCCGTCGCTGACCTACCTGGCGGGCTTGCCGGACGGCTTCGCGCCCCCGGTCGAACTGTCCCCAAGCAACGCCTGCATGGTGTCCGCGTTCTCCGGCTTCCTTTCCTGGAAGGATTTCGACAGCCCGGCGTTCAACAGGCTGCTTGGTCACCGCTTCACCGGCCTGCCCAACAACATCGTCAAAGCCGAGCTCGTTCTCTCGATGCAACCCGGGCAGAATGCCGGCTCGACCAACGACGGCATCTTCATTGGGCTGCCGGCGTGCGCGTTCAGCAACTTCCTGTGGAGCGCCTCCATTGCGGCCCTGCCCGCGGCCGGCGGGTCCTGGCTCCCCGGCCATCCGCCCACCACCTTCACGCTCGATCTCGGGGTCTTGAACCCGGCGCTGCTCGCGCACATGAACTCCGCCCAGCGCCTCGATGTGGTTATCCACGACGACACCAGCGTGGACTACATGCGGCTGCGCCTCTGGACCTGTCCGCCTCCGATCGTCACGCCCAACGGTCTGCCCCACTGGACCCGGGGCGGCACGAATCCGCCTTCGACCCTCGCGGTCCTTCCGCAGCCGGAGCTGCCAGCCTTTGGCCCCATCGGCAACGGCCCGGCCGTAGCGGTTGCCGCGCCCGGAGGCGACCCCGCCCTGCCCAACAGCGTCGAAATTGGCACGGGCGGCGGCCGCTTCTTCAGCTTCACCACCGTGCTGGACGTCAACGCGCCGGAGGGCTCGCGCATCGACGTCAGTGTGCCCACGGACGACGGTTCGAACGCACCGATTCTCTCCCTGGTCAAAGGCAAGTGCCCGCCCCGGTGCAACTGGGATATCAAGCCCGCCAAGAAATTCTTCGATGACGGCGGCGCGGCCGCCCGGGTCTGGGCGGTCAACACCAACGGCGACCTGCTGGACGCCTTCGAGACCACGGAGGCTCAGGCTGAGAACGACCCGTTGCTCACGCTGACGCCTGAACCCGGCGTGGACGTGTTCCCGGTGTCCTTCCTTTTTGACAATGCCTCGGGGGAGATCACGATCGCCTACCCCGGCAGCGTTCAGCGGCGGCTCTGCAATGGGCTGCCTTGCCCGCGCGGCTGGGACGGGACCATCAAGGGCCGCGCCACCGAGGCGGCCCGGCGCAAAGGCTGGGACGGCACGGTGAAGTGCCCCTGCTACGACGAGAACGCCAGTCGGATCGTGTTCACGCCCTTGGGCTCGAACCCGCCGCCGCCGCGCGCCTCGCTGGAGATCGGTTCCGTCGGAATCGGCGACCTGGTGCTGGCCGCCGAGCAGCTCTATCTCCAGGGGGAGACGAACAAGAGCGTGGCCGTGATCCACGAGCCGGGCGGCTCTCCGCCGTCGCGCCGCTCGCTCCACCAGGGCGCGTCCGGCGGCGACGCCCTGAGCTTTGCCGCGCTGGACGAACCCGGCGGGGTCACCCTGGATCTCGGCAATGCGGCCAGCTTTGAACTCGCCTTCCAACATTTTGCCGACGGCGATATCCCGACGCCGGAGCAATGGTTCCGGATCATGGGGCCCAAGTGGCCGATCGCATTGACGAACCGTCCGCCACCCCCGATTTTCGACGCGCGCCTGGCGCAAGGCCCGGCCGGGGTTGCCTGCAGCCTGGATTACGGGCCTTACGGCATCTCCAACGCAACCTTCGAGCTCCGCTCCGGCGGCTCCGTGGTGCGGGCTGGGGCCGTTTCCTGGACGGAGGCGACTCCGGCGTTTTGCGCGCTGGACCGCTGGCCGATCATTCTGGGCTGTCCGGGGGTGGGCGTGCTACGGCTGGCTGATCCCGCCGCATTCACCGTGTTCTGGAACGACGGCTCTTCCGATGTGGGCGATGAACTGATTGTCACTCCCGAAACGCCCCCCGGGGCGCAGTTGCCCGGGGCCATCGGCCAGATCGAGTGCCTGGCTTCGGCGGGCATGGAAACCGTCGTCCACAGCGTGCGCGCCGCCCCGGCCTGCGCGCCCGTCCCGCTCACTGTCGCTCAGACCGCCGACGGCGTGCTCCTGACGTGGGAGGGCGCGGCTTTTCGGCTTCAGGGCGCGGCGAGCGTCGCCGGACCGTGGCTGGACTTGGGCGTTCGCGCCCCTGTCCTGCTCGAAGCCGGCCATCCGGCACGATACTTCCGCCTGCTCTGCGAATGACGGAAGGCGGTTTTGCCAACGCTCGGATTTCCCTGCGCGAGGTTCGGGCTAGTGAAACAGCCAGTGGCCGAGAAGCTGAAGGTCGTCGAGCAGGAACTCGGCGCCGGGGCGCCCCAGCAGTTCGATGGCAAAGAAGTCGAGGTCGGCCAGGGGCAGGCGGCCGAAATCCTTGAAGGGCAGCTCGACGCGCTGCCAGGTTTGGCCCAGCGTCACCTCGCCCGGGCGCGGGGCCACGACCTGGTTCGTGGCAAACGCGTTCGCGAGCAGCGTGAACCGGGCGCGGCCCGCGCCTTCCCGCATGCGCATCCAAAGCGCCACCCCCGTGGCGCCTCTTTCCAGCACGCGCCAGCCCCGCACCCGCGTGGTCCCGAGCGTCGCCGCCGAACGACCGGGCCCCAGCGTCACCGAGAGCGCGGCCTTGCCGTTTTTCACCGGGATCGCGGTCCGAAAGGGCTCGTCCTCCGGGCCGCCCGCCACCCACCGCCAGCTTTCGAAGCCTTCCTCGAATCCCTCCAAAAAAGGCCAGAAGATGCGCGTCGGCGCCTCGAGCCCCAGCCGCCTCGGCAGGCACAGGCGCATGGGAGAGGCGGCCGCCGGGCCGCCGCCGGCGGCGGCGGCAAAATAGACCAACGGCACGTCGGGCGTGTCCACCGGGACGACCGCTTCCCATTGGCCCCCCCCCCGTCGCTCCAGAGAGAGTGAGCGCCAGTCGCGCGCCGGCCAGTGGCCGGGCTCATCCACGCTCGAACGCAGAACGACGCCGGTGGCGGTGTCGCCCGGCGGCGGGGTCCACACCACCCGCAACGCTTCGGCGAGGAGTTCGGCCCGCAGGGAGGCGAAGCGGTTGCTGCTGACCTGGGCGGCCTGGGTGTCGCGGGGGTATTGGACCTGGTTGGTGAGCCAGCAATCCGGCGGTCCGTTGGTCTCAGCCCCAAACAGCCGGCAGGCCCCGGCCATCCATAGTCCGGCCGCAAAGCAGGCCCGCAGGTATCCGGGCGCGCGCATCGCTTAATCGCCCTTGGAGGCCTTGCCGCCCTTGCGTGCGCCTGAGGTGAGAATGGTCCCGGTGAGCACGCCCACGGCAAAAAACGCAAAGAACATGATGGCGGCGGGCTGCTTGATCTTCTGGGCCAGCAACGGCGGCAGGGTGAAAGAGATGGACTCGCGGTTATGCATCCCCATGAGCACCAGCAGGAGCAGCACCGCAATCAGGAACAGCGTCTTGGCCAGCAGCTTGTAATTCATACGTTCGGCAGCCGCACGATAGGAGAGGCCCCGGACCCCGTCAACCGAATCGCAAACTTGCGCTTTTGCCGCGGCGTCCTAGCCTTGGCCGATGAGCATTGCCACCCGAACGGGCGACCAGGGCAGCACCGGGATGATGTACAATCGCCGGGTGTCCAAGTGCCACCCGCGCGTCGAGGCCTACGGTTGCGTCGATGAGCTGAACGCGGCCCTGGGGCTGGCGCGGGCCGCGACCGCGGCGGCGTTCCTGCGCGACAACCTGCTGGCGGTGCAGCGGCAGTTGATCGTGGTCATGGGCGAGCTGGCCACGGGCGTCGAGGATCTGCCGCGCTACGTCACCGAAGGCTACACGCTGACGACCCCCGAGCTGACCGCCTCCCTCGATGGCCTGGTGGCCGCCATCGAATCCCAGAACGTCACCATGCGGGGATGGGCCATGCCGGGCGACGATCCCTGTGGCGCGGCCCTGGACCTGGCCCGCACCGTGTGCCGCCGCGCCGAGCGCCGCGTGTGCGAGCTGCACGAGAACCGCCAGCTCCGCAACCAGGAAATCATCGTCTATCTGAACCGCCTCTCGGATGTGCTCTGGCTCATGGCCCGCTGGGTCGAGGCAAAGAACGCCGCGCCTCCGCCCCCGGCCTGAGACCCCGCCTGTTCCGGTCATCGCCCACCAAACCCTTCTACACCCCATGAAATACCTGCCAGCTCTCCAAGCCGCCGGGCGCCTGCTGGGCGTTGCCGCCATTCTCGTCTCCCATAGCGCTCGCGCCGCCGGCGAGCCGGTCAAGGAACCGATCTTCATCTCGGGTCAGGGGGAGTATCATACCTACCGCATTCCCTCGCTGCTCGTCAGCAAACGCGGGGCGCTGCTGGCCTTTTGCGAAGGACGCAAGAGCGGCAGCGGCGACGCCGGCAACATCGATCTCCTGCTGCGGCGCAGCCTGGACCAGGGGCGAACCTGGGAACCCGTGCAGACCGTCTGGGACGACGGCCCGAACACCTGCGGCAATCCCTGCCCGGTGCTGGACCGCGACACCGGCACAATCTGGCTGCTGCTAACCTGGAACCGCGGGGACGATCGCGAGCCGCAGATCATCGCCCAAACCAGCAAGGACACCCGCCGCGTGTTTGTGACCTGCTCGACCAACGAGGGCGCGACCTGGGCGGCCCCGCGCGAGATCACCCGCGAGGTCAAGCGCGACCAGTGGACGTGGTACGCCACCGGCCCCGGCGCCGGCATCCAGATCGAGAACGGCGCGCATCGCGGCCGCCTGGTCATTCCGTGCGATCACATCGAGGCCGGCAGCAAACGGTATTACTCGCATGTCATCTATTCGGATGACCGCGGGCAGAGCTGGAAACTGGGCGGCTCGACCCCGGGCGACCAGGTCAACGAATGCGAAGTCGCCGAGTTGGCCGGAGGCCGCCTCCTGCTCAACATGCGCAACTACGACCGCGCGCAGCGCACCCGGCAGTCGGCGGTGAGCGCCGACGGCGGCCTCACCTGGACCGACCAGCGCCATGTGCCGGAACTCGTCGAGCCCATCTGCCAGGCCAGCCTGCGCCGCCACTCGTGGCCGTCCGGCGCCCGGCCGGGCGTCCTCCTCTTTTCCAATCCGGCAAGTTCCAAGCGGGAGCGCCTGACGTTGCGGGCGAGCTTTGACGACGGCGCGACCTGGCCGGCTGCCCGCCTGCTCGAGGCGGGGCCCAGCGCCTACTCGTGCCTCGCCGTCCTGCCAAACGGCGAGGTGGGCGCACTCTACGAAACGGGCCAGGCCAATCCTTACGAGCGGCTGGTGTTCGCCCGGCTGAGCGTGGAGTGGATCAGGGCCGGCGGCGACGGCGCAAGCGGGCCGCCCCGGGGCTACGGCATCCCGCTCGTCGATCTCGCCGGCGAAACCAACCGCCAGGTCGTCGTGGACCGCGAGCCCGGCCAGTACCTCGGCCATCCGACCACGGTGCTGCTCGAGGACGGCAAGACCCTGCTTTGTGTGTATCCCAAGGGCCATGGGCGCGGCCCGATCGTGCTCAAACGCTCCACCGATGGCGGCCTGACCTGGAGCGAGCGTCTGCCCGTTCCCGAGAACTGGGCCACCTCCCTCGAAACCCCCACCCTCCATCGCACGATCGATGCCTCCGGCAAGAAACGCCTGATCGTCTGGTCCGGCCTGCATCCCGCCCGCCTGGCCGTCTCCGAGGACGATGGCCTCGTCTGGTCTCCGCTCCGGGCGGCCGGCGAGTGGGGCGGCATCGTGGTGATGGGCTTTGTCGAGCCTCTGCGCACCGGCCCCGGCCATTACCTCGCCATGTTCCACGATGACGGACGGTTCTTCCGCTCGAAGCCGGCTGTGCAAAAACCGGCGGCGATGACGCTCTACAAGACGTTCTCCCGCGACGGCGGGTTGGGCTGGTCCGAGCCCGAGGCGGTGTTCCAGAGCGCGGAAATCCACCTTTGCGAACCGGGGGCGATCCGCTCGCCCGATGGCCGCGAGTTGGCGGTGCTGCTGCGCGAGAACAAACGCGTGAAGAACTCGCACGCGATCTTCTCGACCGACGAAGGCAAGACCTGGACCGCGCCGCGCCCCCTTCCCGGCGCGCTCACCGGAGACCGCCACACCGGCAAATACGCTCCCGATGGCCGGCTGTTCATCAGCTTCCGCGACACCACGCTGGACTCGCCGACGCAGGGGGACTGGGTGGCGTGGGTGGGAACCTACGAGGACATTGCGCAGGGGCGCGAGGGCCAGTACCGGGTTCGGCTGATGGACAACCAGGACAAGTGGGATTGCGCCTATCCCGGCGTGGAAATCCTGCCCGACGGGACCTTTGTCGCCACGACTTACGGCCACTGGACCCAGGGGCAGCCGCCTTACATCGTCAGCGTGCGCCTCAAGCTGGCCGAGCTGGATCGCAAGGCGCGGGCCGCCGGCCACGCCGCCGCCGCCAACACCGCCCTGATCCCCGTTCCCGGCATCGAGCGGGATTTCTACGATTGGTGGGAGCGCCACGAGGCCGTGAAGAAGACCCTGCGCGCCGGACCGGTTGACCTGGTGTTCGTGGGCGATTCCATCACCCATCTCTGGGGCGGCGCGCCCCAGCCAAACCGCTCGGCCGGCGCCGCCGTCTGGGAGCACTACTACTCGCGCCGCAACGCCGTGAATCTCGGGTTCGGATGGGATCGCACCCAGCAGGCGCTCTGGCGCCTGGATCACGGGGAGTTCGACGGCGTCAAACCCAAGGCCGCCGTGGTCCTGATCGGCACCAACAACCTCAAACCCCACAACGCCCGCGAGAACTCCAACGAGGAAATCGTCGCCGGCATCCGCGCGGTTTGCGACCGCATCCGAACAAAATCTCCAACCACGCGCATACTCCTGCTGGGGCTGTTTCCCCGCGGACAAGACCCCGCCGACCCCGACCGCGCCCGCATCCGCGCCATCAACGAAGAGCTTCGGAAGTGGGACGGGCGCGACGGCATTGCCTTCCTGGACGCGGGGCCCAGCCTGCTGGGCGCCGACGGCCGGTTCCTGCCCGGCGCGGCCCCGGACTTTCTGCACCCCAGCCAGGCCGGCTACCGGCTGTGGGCGGAAACGATGGAGCCGGTTCTGGCGCGCTTGCTCGGGGACGCGCCGGTGGGCCCCATGCTCTCCTGGTGAGCGCAGGCCCGCCGGGAGTGACGCCGTCCGCAGGCCGGCTCATCGGAATCCGCATCACATGCGTTGGCAGTCCCCTGCTCGTTCGGGAACGCTTGAGGTTGACCTGGCAGGGCGACGGGCGCACATTCCGGCGCCCAAGTCCTGCTTGAACCTGCGCTGCAAATGCCTCATACATGGCCGCAAATAATCGAGTTGAATTCAACCTCACCGTAACATGATCAAATCGCAACTTTCCGGCCTGGTGGCCGCCACGCACACGCCGTTCGCCGCCGACGGCTCGCTCAACCTGGCAGCCGTCGAGAAACAGGCCGCCCATCTCCTGCGCCAGGGCGTCCAGAGCGTCTTTATCGCCGGCAGCACCGGGGAAAGCCACTCGCTGTCGCGCCAGGAGCGGCTCGATCTCGCCCAGCGTTGGGCCGAAGTCGTCCGCGACGCGTCGCTGCGGCTGGTCGTGCATGTGGGCTCGAATTGCCTGGCAGACGCCCGGGCCCTGGCCGCCCAGGCCCAAAGCCTGGGCGCCGCCGCCATCAGCGCCCTGGCCCCCAGCTACTTCAAACCCCGCTCGCTGTCGGCCCTGGTGGACTGTTGCCGCGAGATCGCCGCCGCCGCTCCCGAAACCCCCTTCTATTTCTACGACATTCCCATCCTCACTGGCGTGAGTTTTTCCATGCCGGATTTCCTGGCGGCCGCGCAGGAGCGAATCCCGACCCTCGCCGGGCTGAAGTTCACCAATTCCGATCTCATGGCCTACCAGCTTTGTCTCCAGGCCGGCGGCGGCGCCTTCGACGCGCCGTGGGGCATCGACGAAGCCCTTCTGGGCGCACTGGCCATGGGAGCCCGCGGCGCCGTGGGCAGCACTTACAATTTCGCCGCGCCCATCTATCAGCGGCTCTGGCGCGCGTTCGACTCCGGGGATATGGCCTCGGCCCGCCAGGAGCAGCTCCGCTCGGTGCGGCTGGTTCAGACGCTGGCCGCAGTCGGCTTCATGGGCGCGGCCAAGGCCCTCATGGGCATGATCGGGGTCGAAGTCGGCCCGGCCCGGCTGCCTCACGAGAATCCGACCCCCGAGCAGGCAAAACAACTGCGGGCCGCCCTGGAGAAGCTTGGGTTCTTCGATTGGATCAGAGCCTGACGCAGGCCCACTTCTTCGGCCGGCACGGACGGCGCCCCGCCCAAAATGACCGCGGAAAGTGCGGTTCAGGCCGGCTGGGCCGGCAGGGCGCCGATGCCGCCCTCGACCGCCAGTTGGTGGCGGCCGCATTCGCAGGCCGTGTCCGGGCAGAGGGCCGCCCGGCAACCGGTCCGGTAGCGGACCAACGGGGAACCGGCGCGAAAGAGAGTCGTCAGCACCAGTTCGCCCTCGCCTGAATCGAGGCTCCTGCCCGTGGCCGGGTCCACGATCTCCGGAAACACCGCCGGCTCGGCCAGGTGCATTACCCCGGGCCGGGCCGGACATTCGAACGCGACCACGCCTGTCTCCGGCAAGGCGACGTAGTCCCACACCCGCGCTTCAGGCCAGAGCCGGGCCGCCTGGACCCGCACCGCCTCGGCCTCGCCCGGCCGGCCCCCGCCCAGCGCCAGGCGGACGGATGGCGCCTGGGCGCCGGCAACGCCCGCGGGCGCCGCCTCGGCCAGCGCCCGGAAGTCCGCCGCCGCTCCCACAACCACGGTGGGGCCCAGGCGCTGGATGGCTTCCCACCGGCCCTGGACATCAAGCCCGGCCGCGGAAAAACACAGGCTTCCGCCCAGCGCGCCCGATTCCAGCGGAAGCCACGTTCCGCTCTGCTGCTCGTATGACGAAAGGAAGAAGACGCGGTCCTCCGGGCCCACTTCGGCGGCGCGAAAGACCTCCGCGCCGGTGGCGGCCATCGCCGACCAACTGGCCGCCGTATCCAGCCAGCACCAGTGCAGGCCCGCCTCATCCTGCCACTGGTGGCAGTGCGCGTAGCGGGACACAGCATAGCTCAGGTTCGTCCCGAAGGGCGGATTGGCGCGCGCATCCGCGATCAGTTCTTGCCGGGTGGTCAGGGGAATGGATTCCGCCATGTCGCCGATGTGCCGGATGCTGTAGGAGACCTCTCCCGCCTCGAACTTTTGCGTGTAGAAAGGGTTGTCTGCGGCGACGAGGCGCAGCAGGGACCGGAGCTGATCCAGTTCCTGGGTGAGCAGGACGGGGCGACGGGGGAAACGGCTGGCGGATGACATCATGGGCATCGTTTCGAGAATTGGCGGGCTATTCAGGGTGTGGCGTTTTCAGGCGCAGCCACTTGCCCGGGAGGGCGAGTCGTTTCGGGAGGGCGAGCGTCCTCGCGAGCCCCATCCTGGCAGAACGAGGCCCCTGCGGAGCCGCTCCCCCGAAGAGGACGAGACTGCCGCAAAGCCGTGGATTGCGCGCGATTCATCTGCCCCCACCTTACGGGGCCGCCATGCCCGCATCAAGGGCCGTCTGCTCCTGAAGCCGCGGCCAGCAGCAGATGGTAGACCGCCATCGGCAGAAGCCAAGCCGCCTCCCGAAACGAAAGTCGCCTGGCGCACGGCGCAAGTGTTTTGTGGTTCAACCCGCGGGAGATTTCCCAGCCAACTTCGCAGATCAGAATTCCGCCTTGGCCAACCAAAACTCCTTCACCTTCTCGAACTTCCCAATGCGCTTCGTGATCTTGGCGATCTCACGCGGATAGAACGCCAGAACCGTGTCGCAAAACTCCAGCATCCAGGCGCGGCGCTTCTGGCTTGCGTCAATCTCGATCCGCTTGGAATCCGCGATTTGAATCTGCCCCGTGCCCAACGCGCCGATGGTCAGGCATTCCCACCTCAAATGCTCGATCGGGACGAAATGAACCTGCTGCACCGTGACCTTCGTTCCGCTGACGGCATATTTCACCATCAGCATGACGAAGTAGTTTGTGTCGTCCTCGTAGAAGCGAGCCAACCGATCGACTGACGTGAGATTCGGCATGTTGAACGCCGTGCCCTCGCGATGCGTCTTCACATCCACCACGCAGTAGTTGTTGACCTTGTCCTTGAACGCGAGGTCGGCCATCGCCCGCCGGGCGAAGCTGGCGGAATACTCGCCAACCAAATCGCCCGGAACCTCGGGGAAGCGGTCTTCGATGATGGATTGGATGGCGTCGCCAGCAGCGCGGGTGCTTTCGGCCGTGTCGGCGGAGAGGAAGTCGGCGTGTTCGTTCAACAGGTCGCGCACATTGCGCTCGATCCGTTCGCGAGTCTTCGGCTCGAATAGAGGGGAGTTCATTTGGTCTTCGCTTTGCTGGCCCGATAGGGCTGGGGAGTTTCACCCAGCGCAAGCTGCAATTCCTCGGTGTCAGCCGGCACTGCCGATTTCGGCTGGAGATTGAGCGTGTTGCGTTCCCAGAACACGCCGCTCGCGTAGCCTTGGATGGAAGGATTATCCTGCGCCAATTCCACTCGCCTGGCAGCGAGACAGGCAAACTTCTCGTCGATTTCAATCCCCAAAAACCTCCGCTTCAGCTTGCTGGCCACCGCCGCCGTCGTGCCTGAACCCAGGAAGGGATCGAGCACAAAATCCCCTTCGCGGCTGCTCGCCAACAGCAGCTTCGCGATCAACTTCTCCGGCTTCTGCGTCGGATGGTCGGTGTTCTCCGGCATGGACCAGAACGGCACGGTCAGATCCGTCCAGAGATTCGAGGGATGCGTCAGGCGGAACTGCCCGTCCGGCCCGTCCTCCCAATCTTTCGGCTGACCGTTCTCGCGATACGGCGCGATCACCCGGCGCTTCAGCTTCACCGCCTCCACGTTGAAACAATAGTCGTTCGACACCGTGGCGAACCAGATGTCCTCGCTGGCGTTCTTCCAGTTCGACTTCGCTCCACGCCCCTTCTCGCGCTCCCAGGTGATCCGGTTGCGCACGAGGACGCGCCGGTCCAGCACGCGATGCACGGCGGCCGACGACTTCCAATCGCCGCAGACGTAAAGGCTCGCCGTCGGCTTGAGCAGCGGCAGCACGCGGACAAACCAGTCCTCGAACCACTCTTCATATTCCGCCAGCGTCCGCTCGCAAAAACTCTCCGCGCCAAAGCGCTTCGTGAGATTGTAGGGCGGGTCCAGGATAAGCAAATCGACGAACGCTCTGGGCAACTGCGGCAACAGCCCGATGAAATCTCCGCAAATGATCCGGCCCGTCAACGCGGCCACGCCCGCCGGCAAAGGCTCGCGCAAAAGCTGCCGCGCCAATGTCTCCTGCGCGGACGCCGAAAGCGTCAGCGTGCGATTGCGCGGGGCGCGCGGCTTGTCTGAAGGATTCATGCTATGAGACAAGATTCGGCGTGGACTGGCCGCGCCAGACGAAGTTGTTGCTCCGCGTCTGGTTGACGGCATCCGGCTTCTGGCGGTCGAGGGGCTTCATTGGAGATCGAAGCCCGTCAGCCCGGCGGTGGGAGCAACTGCTTGGACACCGCCAAGCTCATGGCAGACAAAGTGAAGCCGTCACGAATCTCCCCGTGTCGTGCCATCGACCAAAGCTTCGTCGGGGAAATTGCAGCGAGTTCGCCAATTACCTCGCCTTCCTCTGGTGCTGGTCGTCCGGAAACCTCTTTAACCTGAACGAGGAACACTTTGGCCCCTCCCGCCAGCAAGCCCGTATTACTGAATACGAATCCCAATTCTTCAACTCTCTCAGCAGACAGCCCGGTCTCTGCCGCAAGTTCTCGCTGCACCATTTCTTGCGGAGAATGTCCGGGTTCCAAGAACCCACGCGGCAACTCCCATTCCCAAGAGCGCGTCGGATATCGAAATATGCGGTGCAAGAAAATGCGTTCCCCAAGCATTGGAAGGGCCACGACACCGACTACGCCATTCTGAATGGCGCGCTCTTCGATCCGCAAGTAGGTGCCGAACTTTCCCGAGGGAAACTTCACCGGATCACGAAATACCCGAATGTATTCATCCGCGAACACCAGCCCCAATTCCGGACCGGCACCAGTATTGGGATTTTTGGCGAGCTGTTGGTCTCTTGCCTCACGAACTTGAGCCAGTTCATCGCGTTGGTGGACTGTTTCGATTTCGCGGGCTGGCATACCCTTTCCGAGATTGGATAGATTCTCAGGCATAGAAAACAGGCCGGTTCAGTCCTGATCAGCCTCCCTGCTCGCAACGCCCGTTGAAGGACTGATTTCAAGGTCATCTTCCACTTTCAGGTCTTTACCAGTCAGTTTAGCGGCTTTATCACGCGCTTCCGCAAAGAAGTCCGCAAACGTGTCGCGCGCAACCATCATCTTTTTGGAGCAGAAGTCGATCTTGATGACCTCTGCTCTGCCAAGGCTTCGGTATCTCTGATTCCAAAACGCTAGACTCAAGCACACTTGCTTTTCACCTGTGCCAAGTTTCGCCAATTGCTCCACCGCCGTGTGCTTTAACTGATGCTCTGCGGACGGATCCAACTTCAATTCCCACCACTCCATGCCGCTGACGTGGGCCGCAATCGACACCGCTAGATGTCCAGCCTCCGATAGTAACGGTGCCACAATGCCTGCAGCGCGATCCACTGCGCTGCGGCGAAGTGCAAGAAGCATCCTTCGATACGCCGCAGATGTTTTGCGCAGGAGGGCATTAAACACTTGCGGGCCCTCAGCATCCAAGTAGTTAGCGGCTGCGACCTTCTGCAGGGAGCGGTTGTAGCTGGCCCACTCCTCGGTGCTCCTCCCAGAGATTACGTCCGGGAGCTGCAAAGCGCTAAAATCAAACAACTCCACCTCCCCGGAGAGGGCGCTAAGAATCTCATTAACCGCAATTGCAGACAACAAGTCGGCAATCTGTTGAGGATTGACGAATGAATTCCCGCGCGATGAAAGCTCTTGAAGAGCGGAACGGTTGATTGTGTTCGCCGGTGTCACAAGTTGGCCATAAACGTTATCTGGAACTCCGACTCCGTATGCCAAATCGACGAGTTGCTTTATTTGGGGAGCAAATGGTTTTCGAAAATCGTAAACACCTTGACTAATGTCCGATTCCTCCCGACAGATAAAATGTCTGTAAATGCTGTTTCGACTGACATAAGTGTCCCGACCTAGCTCGTCCTCGCCTTGGCTGTCTATGGCGAATTTGGCTAATTCTTGCCGTCGCCGTCTGAAGGCAGTGCGTGTTGCGCCATCCGTTGGAAGATCGAGAGCGTCGTGAGCCGCTGCCCAATTCAAATCTGAAACGCCGGCGAGCAAACGGGCGAAGCCACGGGACAAGTTATAGCGGATTTTGTTATCATTCTCAGCGTCATCCCAGCTCATACGGAGGAGCGTTGGTTTCGCGTTGGAGAGAATCTGTTCAGCCCACACTTTGGCCGCTTCCCGGTTGTGGTCAAAATCAGGCCGGACGACCGGAGAGGTTTCGCTGTAGAGATACGGAACAATTACACCCGTGCTCAGGAGCTTACACAAGGCGTCTCGCGAAAGCGAATCTGAATAGTCTTGCGTCACCACTGCCGAATTGGCGAAGAACGCCCGATTAACCACGACACGGTTTCCGGACAGGAGAGTGCTGACGTATTCGTGCCGCGCCATTCGATTGATCTCAGTCACGTGGTCAACGCGGCGGTGCCCCCGCTCTGACATGGCGTTCAAGATTTGAGCAGGCACCCACTGATTGTCCAACGCTTGGGGATAGAGCGTGATTTGTTCATCGCGGAGATCTGCTGGCTCCGCAGCTTTGAATTCAAGTCCATCATTCGCCTTATCTTCCATATAGGTTGTTATCTTTGTTCAGATTCTTCTTTGCGCTACTGCTCTTCGTGACACGTTCCGAGGCGAGTTTTGCGCCTTCGCGCAAACCTCCGCGCCCGCTTCAACGAACTCCTTCGACTTCTCTTCCATGCCGCGTTTGAGGGCTTCCTCTTCGCTGACGGCTGGTTCGGCGGCGCAATTGCGGACGTCTTCGGCGATCTTCATCGAGCAGAAGCGCGGGCTGTTGGTTGCGGGCGCGGGCGGCGGGGAAAAGTCCTGGCAAGGCGGATGAGCTGGCCGACTTTGCGAATCTTTTCCGCAAACGGTTTGTGCGCGAGTTTTTGACGCATCTCCGGTTTCATGGCGCTGGCAGCCGCAGTCTATGCCGTTGCAGGAGGTTTTCCAGATACGATTTGTCGAGGTCGGCTTGCTGGAGGAGTTGTTCGATGCGGGCCTTGTCCTTGGGGACGAAGAAGATGTCCGCGTCATAGGTGACGCACGGTTCGACGTGGTAGATTGCGGCGAGCGCGCCGCCAAGCGCCCAGTCTTCAATCAGTCCTGCCGCGACCAATGCATTTGCCCCGCGGAGAACATCGGCCAGCGGCAGATTGTCGGATGACGGGTCGTTCGCCATGCGCGATAATTATCAGATCAACGCCTTCGCATCGAGTCTTGGACTTCTTCGCCGGGTTCGCCAGCTTTTTGTTCCGCGCCCGGACGAGTCGAATCGGCGGGCTCGAGGGCGTGCGGCGCACCGGGCGTTCTCACGGGATGGCGCCCTTCGCCACCCCGCAACCGCCACGTGTGGCAGGCGCTGGCAGCCGCTGCGTCAGGCCAGGGCGGGCAGGGCCTGGGCGACCACTTCGTCGGCGATGGCCAGCGAGGCGGTGGCGGCGGGGCTGGGGGCGTTGAGGACATGCAGGGCTCCCGGCGCGCGCGCGAAGCAGAAGTCGTTGACCAGCGCGCCGTCGGGCTGCATGGCCTGGGCGCGCACGCCCGCCCCGCCGGGCCTCAGGTCGTCCGCCTGGATTTCGGGCACGAGTTTCTGAAGGGCTTCGACGAACCGGCGTTTGCTGAGCGATTGGCGGATCTCGGCCAGGCACATGCGCCAGTGCGCCGCGCCGAACCGCCACAGGCCCGGAAACAGGAGGCTCGCCGCCAGGTCGCGGAGGTTGATGTCGGACCAGGTGTAACCCTCGCGGGACAGGGCCAGGACCGCGTTCGGACCCGCCTCGACCCCGCCGCCGATCAGCCGCGTGAAGTGAACGCCCAGGAAGGGGAAGCGCGGATTGGGGGTCGGATAGATGAGGTGCCGGACCAGGCGCTGGCGCCCGGGGGCGAGCTTGTAGTACTCGCCGCGGAAGGGAACGATCCGGGTGACGGGAGACTGGCCGGCCAGGCGGCTGACCCGGTCGCAGTGAAGGCCGGCGGCATTGATGATGAACTCGCAGGTTTCCTCGCCCCGGGCGGAGGTCAGCCGCCACTGGCTGCCTCGGCGTTCGATCTGGCGTATGTTCCAGTCGGTGAGCAGCCGGCAGCCCGCCTGGCGCAGCTCGGCCTCCAGGGCCCGGACCACCGCCGCGTAATCCACGATGCCCTCCTCGGGAACCAGGATGGCCGCAACGCCGCGGGCATGGGGTTCGCGCTCCCGCATCTCCTCCGGCCCCAGGAGGCGGAGGCCGCGCAAGCCATTGGCCCTCCCGCGATCGAGGAGGGTCTTTAACTGCGCCGCTTCCGCCGAATCCGTCGCCACGACCAGCTTGCCGCACTGCTCATGGGGGATGGCGTGGGAGGAGCAGAACGCGAGCATCTGCCGGAGGCCGTCCACCGCCAGGCGGGCTTTGGCCGAGCCGGGCTTGTAGTACAGGCCGGCGTGGAGCACCCCGCTGTTGTGGGTGCTTTGGTGGCGTCCGAAGCTGTCCTCCTTCTCGAAGACCGTCACCGCCGCCCGGGGCAGACGGCTCGTCAATTTAAACGCGGTGGCCAGACCAACCAGGCCGCCGCCGATGATCCCGATGCTCGTCACGGGCAGCAGTTTAACCCGGGCCTCCCTGCAAGTGGAGCGGCAAACGCGAAGATTCACCCGCCCAAATCGCCGCTTGGCCACAAGCTCAAGCCATTTCACCCCTGCGACTTTGTCACCTGGCGAAGTTTCTCCCACGATGTCCGAAACAGCCGCCAAACTCAGCCAACGTGCGCCACGCAATCCTACAGCCGGGTTGTTCCAGGCCTTTGTCAGCCGGCCTTCGTCGTTTTTCCCCGATCGATTCCGCCACTATTGAATCCCAGGCGCGACGGCCGCACATGACGGCTCCGCAGGAGCGTCGCCCCTCCATGCGAGGGGGTATTTCCTTGCGGAACGCGGCGGTTTGGGTTCTGGCGGGGGCGCTGGCGTGGCTGCCGGCGCGGTGTCCTGGGGCGGGCTTCACCCTGGACGCCCCTTTGGTGGTGACAGAGATGGCCGTCGAGCCCCAGGCGCCGCCGGCGGGCTGGACCTCGAACGGGCTTCTCCGGGCGGACGGGTTCGAGGGCGCCCGGCTGGTGTTGGTCTCCACGCAGCGGCAGAGCCGGTTATTGTCCCAGGGGTTTGTGTCGGCGTGCGACCCAAACGTTTCCTTCGACGGCCTGCGGCTGGTGTTTGCGGGCAAGAAGGACCCCGGCTCGCGCTGGCGCATCTGGGAGATGGGCATCGACGGTGAGAACGTTAAGGCGATCAGCCCGGAAAACCAGGACGCCCGGCAGCCGATTCACGCCTGCACGCTGTTCACGCTGGAGTCGCCTGAGCCGTGGTTCACCATCGTCTATTCGGCCCGCGAGGGGGCGGAGCTGGGGCCGCCGGGCGGGCCGAAGGCGAACCTCTACAGCATCAAGCTGAACGGCAGAGAGCTGCGGCGGCTGACGTTCAACCCGTGGCACAACAGCGATCCGTTCCAGATGTGGGACGGCCGCGTGATCTACGCCGGAGAACGCCAGGCGCTGGAGCCGGGCGGCGCCCCGGGCCGCGTGGGGTTGCACGCGATCCATGTCGAGGGGGCCGACATGGAATTCTACGGCGGCGGCCAGGGGGGGCGCATCCAGCACATGCCGTGCGCCACAGAGCGCGGCCAGGTGGTGTTTGTCGAAGCGGCAGCGGGGCGCTGGGACGGCGCGGGGCAACTGGCCGGCGTGCACGAAAGCCGGCCTCACCTCACCTATCGGCGGTTGACCGACGATCCTGCCTGGGTGTATCTCCATCCCTCGCCGTGGAAGGACAGCCTGCTGCTGGTGGCGCGCCGCCCCGCCAAGGGAGCGGGCGTCTGGGAAGCGGGCGTATTCGACACTGAGACCCGCCGGTTCGAAACGGTGTTCGCCAGTCCGGGCCGCCATGTCGCGCAAGCGGTCAGCGTCAGACCCAGACCGCGGCCGGACGGCCATTCCACTGTGGTGGACCCCAAGTACGACACGGGGATTTTCTACGGATTGAATTGTTACGACGCGGACGCGGCCCTGGGGCCTCATCTGCGGACGGGGATGGTCAAGCGCGTCCGGTTCATTGAAGGTATCCTTCCATCCGCCGGCGGCGCCCCCTCGAAGGCGGGTTCGGAGACATTGGCTACGGCGCGGCGCCTGGTGGGCGAAGCGCCGGTTGAGGCGGACGGCTCGTTCAATGTGGAGACGCCGGCCGACACGCCGCTGCTGGTTCAGACGCTCGACGAGCGGGGTCTGGCGCTGGCCACCTGCGGTTGGGTCTGGGTCAAGCCCAGGGAGAAACGGGGTTGCATCGGTTGCCACGAAGACCCCGAGCGCATTCCCGAGAACGAATACGTGCTGGCGCTGCGGCGGCCCTCCAACCGGCTGGCGCTGCCGCCGGACCAGCGGCGGACCGTGACCTTTCGCGACGACATCGCGCCCCTCCTCAAGGAACATTGCGCCACGGCCGATTGCCACGGCGGCCCGGACACGCCCCTTGCGATGCCGCTGACGGCAGCGCCGCCCTCCGAGGAGAGCCTGCGCCGGACCTACCAGGCGCTGCTGGCGCCCCGCGACGGCTCGAACCCGGAGGAAGGCAAATACGTGGATGCCGGCCGGGCCCGCACCAGTTGGCTGATCTGGCAGGTGTTCGGGGCCGACACCTCCCGACCCTGGGACCGCAAACCGGGAACGGCGGCCTCCGCGGCGCGCAAAACGACGCCGATGCCTCCGGCCGGCAAGGGCAAGCCGCTTCGGGCGGAGGATCTGCGCACCCTGGCGCAATGGATCGACCTGGGAGCGCCCTACGACTTTCCTCAAGGCTCCGGCAAGCCCAAGCTCGCGCAAAACCCATGAAATTCAGACTCGAATGGCTCCTGGCTTTCGCCCCCGCGGCCCTCTTGACGGCGCCGGCCCTGGCCGCGCAGCCGCCCTCGAGTTCATGGCCCAGGTTCGAGGACGTCACCGCCGCGGCTGGCATCGGCTTCAAGCACCACCTCGGCGATCTCGAGATGAGCAACATCGCCGAGGCCACCGGGCCCGGCGGGCTTTTCTTCGACTACGATAACGACGGATTCCAGGACATCTACCTGGTCAACGGCCGGTGGCATCCGGACATCAGCGACAATCGCGGGCGGACGCTCAAGGGCAAGCTCAAGAACGCACTCTACCACAATAACGGAAATGGGACCTTCACCGATGTGACGGACAAGGCGGGCGTGGGAGCGCATGAAGACAGCTACGGCATGGCTGCGTCGTGCGCCGATTACGACAACGACGGCGACCTAGATCTTTACGTGTGCAACTACGGCCGCAGCATTCTCTACCGCAACAACGGCAACGGCACGTTCACCGACGTGACCGAGAAGGCGGGCCTGGCCAGCCCGGGGTGGGCGCTGGCGGCGCCGTGGTTCGACTACAACGGCGACGGCTTGCTGGACGTGTTCGTCGTCCACTACCTGGAATACGACAAGGGCGCCTTCCAGCGCACCGGGGCCTACTACAAGGCCGACAACTTTCCCGGGCCCCTGTCCTACCCCGGCCAGCCGGACCAACTCTACCGCAACAACGGCGACGGCACGTTCACCGACGTGACGAAGGAAACCGGTCTGTGGGAGCCGACCGGCCGCGGGATGGGCGCGGTGGCGTGCGACCTGGATGGCGACGGCGACATCGACATTTACGTGACCAACGACGCCATGCCGAACAACCTTTGGATCAATGACGGCCGCGGCCATTTCAAGGACATGGCCGTCGAAACCGGGACCGCCTTCGGCGAAGGCGGCCAGGGGGTGTCGTCGATGGGTCCGTTCGTGGCGGACGTGGACCGGGACGGCCGCCTGGACATTCTCGTGCCGGACATGGGCTACAGCTCGCTCATGCTCCAGGTCCGCCGCTGTTTCTTCAGCGACGTCACCGCGCAATCGGGGGTGGCGCTGCTGTGCGGGCAGTACACCGGCTGGGGCGGTTTGCTGAACGACTACGACAACGACGGCTACGCGGACCTGTTCATCGCCAACGGCGACCCGCATCATCTTTACGTGGAGGAGGCCACCCTGGCCCGATACGACGGCAACGGCCGGTTCATCGACATGGCCCGCGAGTCCGGCGAGTTCTTCCAAACCAAGCACGTGGGGCGGGGGGCGGCCTTCGCGGATTTCGACAACGACGGCGACCTCGACATCCTGCTGATGGCGTTGAACGAGACGCCCCATCTGCTGCGCAACGATGGCGGCAACCGGCAGAACTGGCTCAAGGTCGAGCCGGTGCGAACGGACACCGGCCTGACGGCCATCGGGGCCACCGTCACGGTCAGGGCCGGCGGCCTTTCGCAGGTGCAGCCGGTCATCGCGGTGAATGGCTATCTGACCAGCAGCGACCCCCGGCCGCACTTCGGCCTGGGCAAGGCCGGCGCGGCCGAATCGGTCGAGATCCTCTGGCCCGACGGCAAGAAGCAGACGCTGGCCAATGTGAAGGCCAACCAAATTCTCAAGGTGAAGCAAGCGAAATGAAACGCGAAAGGCGAACGCCCAACCCCGCGAGACTTCGAAGCGGTCGAACCCTGTCGCTGAGGTGCTGGGGATGGGCCGCGCTGGTGGTTTTTGGGGCCGGGCCGGCGGAGTCGGCGTATGTGAGCGCCGGCAAAGACCCCATCTACATTGGCTCGAAGGCCTGCGGGCGCTGCCATGATGGCCCGAGGATGGGCCACCAGTTCAGCAAATGGCACGAGACCGCGCACGCGCGCGCCTACGCGGCGCTCTCGCTGCCGGAGGCCCGGGAGATCACCAAGCTGAGCGGCATCACCGAGGAGCCTCACCGGGCCAAGATGTGCCTGGGCTGCCACGCCACCGCCTCCGAGGAGGAAGACTGGCAGCGGGGCGAGGAGTTCCGCCTGGAGGACGGCCTGCAGTGCGAGGCGTGCCATGGGCCGGGGAGCGAGTACGCCACCGAAGAGATCATGCGCGACCGGCAGAAGGCCGTGGCCAATGGGCTGATTCTGCCGGACAAAGGCGACAGTTGCCTGCGCTGCCACCGGGTGAAGGGCTCGCATGCGGCGGTGCTGAAGAAGCAGCCGTTCGAAACCAACTCGGCCTGGGCGGCCATCGCGCATGCGCTGCCCCCCAAGGGCAACGGCAGCGGCCGGACTAACGTGGCCCTGCCGGCGCCGCCGCCCGGAACCAACGCCGCGGCCCACAAGTTCACGGGGGTGATGGCCTGCGCCGAATGCCACAAGGTCCCCAAGATGGGTTTCCAGGTCAGCCCATGGCCGCCTGGGCCGCCCGCCCCGGCCCACGCCTCCCTGGCCACCTCCCGCGGGCCGGAGATCGCCAGCGAAGCCGGCGTCGCCGGCCAGCCCCAGCT